>JAISAK010000095.1 GCA_031266695.1 Treponema sp. | reverse complement strand
TGCCATATTACCCGGCGGCCTGGAGACATGGTCTCCCATCTTCTCGCTTTCCGCGGCGGCTTCCCGGAAAAACTCCAAAAAGCCGTGGTCCCCGGTATACATGGCAATAATGAATCCGACAAAGCCCATAATTATGTCGCAGCCCATAAGGATACGGTGCTTTTCGGGGCTGTCGGGCATCTCTTTGACGGCGGGAATATTCCGGAGCATCTCCTTTTGGGCCTGCTCCCAATGCCCGAGGCTGAGGAGGACCCGGCCGCGGAGAATTAAGCTTACCGGATAGTCCCGGTAGACGTCCGGCGGCGCGCGATTCAGAAGATCAAGCACGAATTGCGCCAAGGGACTGGGCAGTATCATGGGGGAGGTATAGAGGATAGCAACAATACTGTTATAATCTTCGGCCTTTTCATAGCAGCTAATGGCATCCATCTTCTGGTTATTCGCCATACTCCAGGCCGCCGTTTTTTTCCAGACATCGATTTTTTCTTCCCGGCTCAGGCTGTCCTGCCTGCCTTTAAGGTAATCCAGAAAGAGATGATGGATCCGGTAGGCGTTGAGATAGGTGTCGAAATAAATATAGGACCCGATTTTTTCCATGTCTGTTATAAGCGCGGGATCTCCGGCAATTTCGGCCAACAGTTCCGGCGCCAGCCGCTCAACAAGGGAAAGTTTAACGAGAAACTGTTGCAGCGCCTTCGGCAGGGGCGCCATGACCTCGCTTTCAATCAGCTTGAAGATGTTTGACCGTATCGCCGAAAGCATATAGCCGGTTTCCGGCGCCGTGCCCGTACTCCGGGAAATATTTTTCAGAAATATTCCCGCAAGGTGTATGGCAAAGGCCCATCCCTCCGTGTCCTGGTAAACGGCGGCGGCGCTGCGGGGCAGAAGGTCTATATCAAGAAGCTTGAAGTAGGAAAGCATTTCTTCCCGGGAAAAACGCAGATTCTCCTCGGCAATCCGCGCTAAAAGCCCCTTCGATTCCATTTTCATGAGATTAAGGGAAGGCTCTGTTCGGGAAATAAGGATCGAAGTGATATTGGCAAAGGGGGTGGTAATGGAATGTTCCAGGAAGCGCAGCACCGCCTTGTTGTCCAAAAGATGTACGTCGTCATAAACAAATATGTATTTTTTACCGGGAATTATATCCCTCTGGGGAATTTTAAGGTACCGCTCGAACTGTTGTTCCGTGCTTGGAAAGTCCATCTTGGCAAGCTTTCTGGCGGATTTTTTGCTCACCAGTGGTACGGCGGCGACAAAATTTTCCCAGAAATGTTCGCCGACATTGTCCCGCTCGGAAAGCTGCAGCCAGGCTGTTTCCGCTTTATATTTTTTTACAAAAGAATATACCGCGTGGGTCTTTCCGTATCCGGCGCCGGCGGCCACGATAACCACCGGGCTTCGCATGGCTTTTTCCAGTAAAAGATCGATCCGGGGCCGTTCCAGATAGATCTGATTCCCCCGGGCTATGGGTATATTACTGTAAAAAAACTGTTCCGCCATGACACCACCATAATAACTGAAGTTATAAGAACAAGTCTAATGCCTAAAGAAGATGCTGAAAAACATTCGGCGGCTTTTTTCGGCGTTTTCTTAAAAATCGAAATTTTCAGAATTTCCCTCCAGCTTTTGAATACCCTGTTTCGCGTAATTTGCGGCATTCCGGTTAAATTCTTCGAGTTTTTCCCCGGGGACGGATCCGCACTGCCCGTCGTTAAGGGCGGCGGCTGTCAGATCCTGCATAGCGCTGCCCAATTCCGTAAAAGGGAAAAAGAGTTCGTTGGGCGCGGCCTGCTCAAAAGCGGACGTCATAACCCTGTATGCGCCTTCCCGGTCATTCATCTGGAAGCGGCACACGGCTTCCAGGGACAGCATTTCAATTTTCCCCATTACGAAGGCCCAGACCCCGTATTTTTTGTTCCGGTTTTCCAGAATTGTCAGAGCCCTTTGGTAACGCTTTTTTGATAATTGGTACTTTGCCTTGACCAAAAGTTCGAGGCCGTGGATTATGGAATTAAGGTCGCTTTCTTCAAAATCGCTCTTGATCCAGGGGGCCATTTTGTCGTTCCGCCCGATGTGGCTATAGAACCAGCCGGCGACTATATCGTAATAGGTAAAACGGTTGGGGAAATGTATTTCGTCTAACTGGGCCTCAAGCTGTTTTATAAGCAGCCTGATTTCGGCGGCGTTGCCCCTGGTGATGTTGAGCCGTATCAGGTAAAAGAGGGAACGGTTTTCGATCTCATACTGGTCCCGTTCCCGGGCTTTACGCAGAGCCGCGTTGAGTTTGGATTCCGCCGTTTCCATATCCCCCTTGAAAAGGGCCAGCTCTCCCCAGGCAAGATCGTCCAGGCCCCAGGAAGAGCCGTTCATGGAAGCGGTTAGGCAGGGTACGGTCTTTTCCAGGGCGGCGATGTATTTTTCCAGCCCGCCCTTTGCGGGGTTGTTTCCCCGGCAGATGTAGGAGCTGATGGGAAATACCGATAGCGGAGGCTTTGGCTGATATCCGCTCCGCTTTGAATGTTCCCGGCCCTTTTCAAAATTCGCGACAAAACTGTAATCCTGGTTATAGGTACTGAGAAACATCCCCACATATCCCAGGTTGTTGTAACAGCCCGCCAGGGTTCTGTGGACCGCCGGATTGGGAGAATCGTGATCCAGGCCGGCGAAGATCTTCTTAAGTTCTTCCGCGGCCCTGTCAAATAATTCAAGGGTTATATAGAGCCTGGTGTAGATCGTGGGAGCCTGGGGATTCTCTTCAAATATTTCCCGGGGCGCCCGATCAAATATCTCCAGAAGCATACGGGCGAAATTGTTGGGCGGAAACAGGGGAAAGGTATAAATAAAATCCATCATATTTCTGTAAAGGCGGGCCTTTTCGTAGTAGCTGATAGCGTCCATTTTTTGGTTATTCGCCGCATTCCAGTCGGCGGCCTTTTCCCATACGTTCCGCTTTTCTTCTTCGCTTAATACCTTCTGCCGTCCCTTCAGGTAATCAAGAAAGAGATGATGTATGCGGTAGGCGTTAAGGAAGGAGTCAAAACGGATAAAGGAACCTGTCTTGGCTATGCCGGTTATAAGGGAAGGGTCTCCGGCTATTTCGTTGATCAGGTCGGGGGCAAGCCGTTCGATAAGGGAAAGCTTGATAAGAAAACGCTGTTGATCTTCCGGCAGGGGAGACATAATCTCGCTTTCAATCAGTTTGAAAATGTTGAATTTGAGGGCCTGCGGCACATAGGACGCACCGGTCGGGGCGTTTTTGAAGGAAAGCCCCGCAAGGTGTATGGCAAAGGCCCAGCCCTCGGTATCATGGTAAACGGCCGCGGCGGTCTGGGGCGAAATATTGATGTCGTAGAGCCGAAAGTAGGAAATCATTTCTTCCTGGGTAAAGCGCAGGTCTTCTTCGGTAATTCGGGTCAAAAACCCCTTTGATTCTATCGTTGCAAGATTGAGGGCAGGCTCTGTCCGCGAAATGAAGATATTGACGATATGGGGATAGGGAATGGTGATAAGGCGTTCCAGAAAGCGCAGTACAGCCTTCTCGGTAATCAGATGCAGATCGTCGAAGACAAAGATATATTTTCCCGAAGGATTTAAAAAACTCTGGACAATATCGGCGCAGTGCCTGAATTGCTGATCCGTGGACGGAAAGCCCAGGGGCAAAGTTTTCGCCAGGATTTCAGCGTCCAGCACCGATACGGAAGAGATGAAATTTTCCCAGAAACGCTCGCCGTTATTGTCCCACTCGGAAAGCTGGGTCCAAATAATCCTTGCCTTGTAGTCCTTCAAAAAGGAATATACCGCATAGGTCTTGCCATATCCCGTGCCCGCAACTACGGAAAGTACGGGACTTTGCATTGCCTTTTCCATCAGGAGTTCAATGCGGGACCGCTCCAGATAAATTTGGTTTCCGGCTGCCATTGGCATATTACTGAAGAATAATTGCTCAGGCACCTTATCTCCTTTATCCCACAGCAGTAGTTTCTACTAATTTGAGGTGATTCAAAATCCGGTAGTCCGAAGGGCTATTGATTTTGAAATTGGCTCATTTTATAAAAAAAATGAGTATATTTCGATTTTTCCCAATTATAACACATTTCTGTTTTTTGTAAAAGTCTTTTTATGGAAAAAGTATTTCGAATGAAAGTTGAGCTTGTTCCAAAACTCGGTTAGTTTTGAAACAAGCTCTTGGAAAAACCGTCAAAAGCACGGTTTTTCCCCTAAATCTAAGGAAGCTGTTCCAAAAACTGAAGTTTTGGAACAGCC
>JAISAK010000082.1 GCA_031266695.1 Treponema sp. | reverse complement strand
TAGATTTCGGTATGTCCACAGCAAAGATCCGGGTAGGAATACTATTCGGCGGCAAATCCGCGGAACACGAGGTGTCTCTCCAGTCCGCCAGGAACGTTTACGAGGCCCTTGACCGGAACAAGTACGAGCCGGTGCTCATCGGCATTGACAAGACCGGCCGCTGGCTTCTCAACGACGCCACCCGTTTTCTGCTTAATCCCGAAGATCCGAAACGTATCAGCCTTAACCCCGGAGGCGAGCCGGTTGCCCTGGTTCCGCGCGGCGGGGGCGTCCTTTCCGGCTTCGGTACGCTTCACGAGGCGGGGCGCGTTGATGTGGTTTTCCCCCTGCTGCACGGCCCCTTTGGTGAAGACGGCACGGTACAGGGGCTTCTCAGGCTGGCGGATATTCCCTTTGTGGGTTCTTCCGTGCTGGGTTCCGCGGCCGGCATGGACAAGGATGTGATGAAACGGCTTCTGCGGGACGCGGGAATCCCCATCGGCAAATTCCTTGTCTTCCGTTCCCACGAAGCCGCGCCCTCCTTTAACAAAGTAAAAGAAGCCCTCGGACTGCCGCTTTTTGTCAAACCCGCAAACATGGGTTCTTCCGTTGGGATTAGCAAAGTACACAACGAAGCCGAATTTCGCGGGGCTTTGGCGGAAGCCTTTCAATATGATACCAAGATCATCCTTGAAGAATTTATCAAGGGACGGGAACTGGAATGTGCCGTTCTGGGCAATGAGGAGCCGGCCGCGTCGGTTCCGGGGGAGGTGATTTCTTCCCATGAGTTTTACTCCTACGAGGCAAAATACCTGGACGAAAAGGGGGCGGCCCTGGTTATCCCCGCCGAACTTGACGGGATGACAAAAAAGCGAATTCAGGAGCTGGCCCTGAAAACCTTCCGCGTCCTCTGCTGCGCGGGCCTTTCCCGGGTGGACTTTTTTCTCCGGGAGCCGGGGGACGGCGGCGCTTCGGCGGGCGCGGGAAGCCCCGGCGAAAACCGCATTGTCGTCAACGAAATCAACACCATGCCGGGCTTTACGCGAATCAGCATGTACCCCAAGCTTTGGGAGGCAAGCGGCGTAGGTTATACGGAACTTATCAGCCGGCTCATCGATCTGGCTGTTCAGGGTTTTGAACGGGAAAAGGCGCTCAGGGTAAGTTATTAGCGGAATTTGTCTATTGGGGATTTTTTCCATCGGGTTTCAGCCCCGGCAGATCCCATTCTTCGGGAATCCTGGCGGGCAGACCCCGGGAATCCACAAAAGCCCAGGTTACCTTTGCCGTGACAATAATATCTTCGCCGCGCCGTATTTCCTGGGCAATGACGCCGCTTACGGCGCCTTTTTTCAAAGGCCAGGATTTTATCGCAAGCACATCATCGGTCAGGGCCGGCTTCTTGTAGTCTATTTCGATACGGGCTATATAAATGCCGTATCCCGCCTTGACTGCCGCGGGGTAATCGAAGCCCAGGTCGCGCAAAAATTCATAACGGGCATATTCAAGATAGTTAAGGTAGTTGGCGTTGTTTACATGCCCGTAGCTGTCACATTCGTAGGTACGAACCCGCAGGGAACATTCTGTTATCATAATTTTATGGTATACATTTTCCCCCTTGTATTCAATAATGAAGCATGTTTAATTATTGCCCTTCCTGCGGTTCAAAAAAAATCAGCTTTGAGCGGAACAAGGTTTTCCGCTGCCCCGACTGCGGCTTTGTGTATTACCACAACATTGCCGCCGCGACCGGCTGCGTAATCAGCGTACCCGGCGCGGACGCCGGGCGCGACGGTGAAAAAATCATGCTGCTGGTCAGGGGCAAGGATCCGGCAAAGGGAAAGCTGGATTTGCCCGGCGGCTTTGTCGACATCGGGGAAGGCGCGCCGGAAGGCCTTTTGCGGGAGCTTCGGGAAGAGATAGGCTGGGAGCCGCCCGTTCCCGAGGGCCTTTCGCCTGCCGGGGCCTTCACGCTTTTCGCCTCGTTTCCCAATGTGTATCCCTACAAAAATATCGTATACAATACCTGCGATCTTTTTTTCACCCTTTCCGCCCCGGGCCTGAGCGAAAAGGATCTTTGCCTTGAGCCCGCCGAAATTGCCGGCGTCCGTTTTGTCAGACCCCGGGAAATTAATTTCGACGAGCTGGCTTTTGATTCCACAAGACGAGCGATAAAAGCTTATATCGCAGGAACCTCCTGCTGAAGCCGCGCTCCGCCTCTTCCCCGCGCAATTGCCCGAAGCCTTGACTATTTCCGGTTTTCACACCACATTAAAGTTATGTATCATTGTCCTCCATGTATAAATCTTGCTATTCCGGGCGAATACCGGGAAATTGCCGAAACCCTGTTTCCTGTCGGCGGTTTTACCGGAGATAAGACGCCTAACCTGAAGGCCGCTTCCGATTTTGCGGAGGCCCTGGGGATTGGCGCCGAGTACCGGCGTTTACTGAAGCTCGATAAAACCGATAAAGAGATGCATACTTTTCTGGGACATTTCCGGAATAATCTGGACCTGCTGATTCAAAAAACCTGGGTTGAGAAAGCGGACGAGACCCGCAAAGAGCGGCTCCAGGACGAGATACCGGATTTTGTTGCGGGAATAAGGCAGGGGAATTTTCAGCAGTCCCTGGAGGAATTCGGCGCAATCCTTGAAGAACTGGCTTATCTTTTTTTCGGCGCCCAGAGTACAAAAGATGATTTTACCGAATACACTTTCCGTATTGATACCCAGATGGGCCTTTTCTGGTGGTACGGAGGCCGGCTCGGCAACCTCAGCGCCTGCAAGCGCGGGTCCGCGGAGGCCGATGAAAATATCCTGTGGGCTGTTTTACTTATAGGAATCTGTTACCTTACGAATTTTTAGCGGCCTTCCCCCGCGCGGTAAAATTCCGCGCGGCACGGGTATGCGATTCGGCCGCCGGGGCGGTTTCAAATTTATATCCGGGCACTCCGCTGCAGGAGCAGGAGATCCGCCAACACCAGAGCCGTCATGGCCTCCACCACCGGTACTGCCCGGGGGACAATGCAGACATCGTGGCGGCCGTGAATAACAAGCTGCCGAAGCCTGCCCTGCCGGTCTGCGGTTTCCTGCGGTTTCGAAATTGAAGGGACGGGCTTGAAGGCCGCCCGGAATTCGAGGGGCAGGCCCGTGGAAATGCCGCCGAGGACGCCCCCGGCATTGTTCGTTTTATAAGTCTTGTCCGGCAGGGGGACATCGTTGTTTTCGGACCCCTTCATCCGGGCCGCTTCAAAGCCCGCGCCGAATTCGATCCCCTTGCAGGCCCCGAGGGAAAGCAGGGCCGCGGCAAGCCGGGCGTCGAGCTTGCCGAAGACAGGCTCTCCCAGACCCGCGGGCAGCCCCTCCGCCCGGCAGCTTACCACTCCGCCGGCGCTGTCTCCCTCTTTTTTCAGGGCTTCGATTTTTTCCGCCACCCTTTCAACATAGTCCCGGCGGGGAATGCGGAAAGGGTTGTTTTCGGTTTCGCCGTAATCAAAGGCCGGATCCCGCCCTCCGTTAGGCGAAATGGGGCCGGGTATGTCTATTCCCGCGATGGACGAAGTCCAGGCGCGGATTTGCATGCCGTTAGCCGCAAGAAGAACCTTCGCCACCGCCCCGGCGGCAACCCGGCAGAGAGTTTCCCGGCCGGAAGTTCTGCCGCCGCCCCGGTGATCCCGAAAGCCGTATTTTGTTTCCCAGCTTAAATCCGCGTGGCCCGGCCGGTAAAGGTCCCGCAGATTTTCATAATCCGCCGAATGATGATCGGCGTTTCTGACCAGTATGGCAATGGGAGTCCCCAGGGTCTTTCCCTCAAAAACCCCCGAAAGAATTTCGGGCTCGTCGGTCTCGCCGCGGCTCGTGGAAGCGCCGCCCTGACCCGGCCGCCGCCGCCTCAGCTCCCGGCTTATATCCTCAAGCGAAAGGGAAAGCCCCGCGGGGCACCCGTCGATTACGCAGCCCAGAGCGGGCCCGTGGGATTCGCCGAAGGTGGTAACGGAAAAAAGTTCGCCGAATCTGCTGCCCGGCATGGTTCACTCCTGCAAGAAAGTATGGTTCAGCCCGGCAAGAAAGTCCAGCATCTCTCCCGCGGCCTCCTCCGGTTTTTCCTGATGGGGCAGGTGGCCGGCTTTTTCTATTATGCGCAATTCCGCGCCGGCCCTGACGCCCCGGAAGCCCGCGATCCTCTGTTTCGGAATTATCCTGTCTTCCGATCCCCAAAGAAGAAGTATCTTTCCGGGAAAAATCCTCAGGGCAAAGGAAAGGGCCGCCCCGCCCGAAAGGCTGAGCCTGTTCATGTCCCGCAGGGAGGCAAAATAGGCCCGCTCCTGGCCGGCGCTTTCCACCCGGGCGATAACCCTTTCCCGCAGGAAGCGTTTGTCCACCTCGCCCAGGCCCTCAAGATTGAAGTAATAGGGGTAAAGGGATTTCCACGCTCCCTCGTGATCCCTGCGGAAGGCGCGGTACCAGCGTCTGCCGATAAAGGGAAGACCCATAAGCAGGAGGCCCCGGTCAACGCCCCCGGAAAGCGGAAAACAGCCGTCGATCAGTACCAGGGCTTTGACAAGGTCGGGCCGCCTGAAAGCGGCAAGCTCCGCAATTACCGCGCCCAGGGAGCTTCCCGCCAGCACCGCGGGATTCCCGGGACTCGCCGCGCCGGTTTCGGTCATAAAGGAAAGCAGCAGCCCGGCGTGCCTGCTAAGGCTTATCCTGCCCCTGACGGTTGATCTGCCGAAGCCCGGCAGATCGGGCGCAAGGGTCCGGTAACCGGCGGCGCTTAAACGGGGAATGATGTGCCGCCACGAGTCCGCCTCGTCTCCCAGCCCGTGGACAAGAATCACGGCGGGTCCGGGGTTTCGCGCCCCGCCGTTTTCCGGTTTTGCCGCGGGAACGTCGTAATGGAAGAGCGTACATTTTCCGCCGGGCAGGGAAAGATTTCCGCCCCGGGCGGCCAAGCCGGGCCAGGGTTTAA
>JAISAK010000081.1 GCA_031266695.1 Treponema sp. | reverse complement strand
CAAGCCCTGCGGTATCTTTAGCGTTGCCGTTGTTTGAACGGAGGCTCGTTCGATAGGAAGTTTATTATACCGTCTGGTTTAATACCAAATTTTGTAGACGTTACGTTGTTTGAGCCGAGGCAAGCCTCGGGGTATATTAAACCAGACTTTCGAATCAATCTTTTTAGACTTATACAAGGTAGGAGTGGGTAAAAAACCGGGGAATTAATTGCGGATCACATTGTTAAAAACCTCCCGATATTGTAGATTTAAATAGAAACCGCTTACATAACGGCCGCGTTTCAAAAAAGGAGTTGAATTTGGCCTCTGAACAGATAGCGCCCACAAAAAGCAATCTTCTTCGCGTAAAGGAGCGGCTTTCCACCGCCGAGGAAGGCTACGATCTCCTTGAGCAGAAGCGGGAAATTCTCGTCCTGGAGCTGATGCAGAAGGTGGGGCAGGTTAAACTTCTGGAACGGGACATGGCCTCAAGGGTTGCTACCGCCTATCCCGCCCTCAAGCGAATGCTTGTTACGGTGGGCCGGGAACGGGCGGCGCGGCTTGCCCGGAACGTCCGTTACCGCTTTGAGCTGCGGGAAAAGCAGGTAAGCGCCGCGGGAATGAAGCTTCCGGGGCTGGAAGTCCGGCTCCCGGCTGCGGAATTGAAATATTCGCCGGCAAATTCATTTGCAGAATGTGATGAAACCGTGTTAGAATTCTTTGAAATGCTGAAAGTATGTACCGAACTGGCGGCGGTGCGTACTATAGCGTGGCGTCTTGCCAGGGAGGTTCGCAAAACCCAGCGCAGGGTAAACGCCCTGGAAAAAGTGGTGATCCCCGCCGCGCGGGATACAAAAGTATATATTGAATCCGCGCTTGAAGAAAGGGACAGGGATTCCTTCTTCACCAGTAAACTTTTGAAAAGGAAGGCCGGCAGAGAACTATGAAGCCCCTTATCTCCAACATTGTTACGGTAATTACCGGATCCGACGCGTCTATCCTTGCGGCAAAGTATGCTATTGTTATGGCAAAAACTTACCACTGCAGGCTGACCGCGGTCTATGTTGTGGATATCGCCACCATCAGACAGTTGACTTTAAGCAAAATATTTATCCCGGAAGAAAGCATCGAGTACGAAAGGAGCCTGGAGGCTAACGGCGAGCGTTATCTTTCCTTTGTGGAAGAGCTTGCCCGGGCCAAGGGCGTTAAAATAGAAAGGGATATCCGCAAGGGCGCCGTTTACACGGAGATTCTTACGGCGGCCGATGAAAAAAAAGCCGACCTTATTATTCTCGGGGGCTGGGAAAAGGATCGAAGCGCGCGGGACATAATATCCCACGCGCACCGGGAGATTATGGTAAGCGCCAAGTGTTCCGTTCTCCTTGTCAAGGAGCCCGGTATAGATCAAATTTACAAGCAAGCCTGAAAATGAGAGTTGCGGTTGTCAGCGCGCCGGCGGCGCGGGGGGCTCCTCCCGAATATGTAAAATCCCTGGCCCGGGGCATGGAAGCTATGGGGCACCGGGTGGATATTATCGACGCCTGGACGGAAGACGGCTTACGGCTTCCCGGTTATGAGTATGTCGCGGTTGCCGCGGAAGCAATTTCTTTCTTTTCGGGGAAAATTCCCGGCGCGCTTCCGAAGCTGCTCGCCGCGGGAGGCGGACTTGTGGGGAAGAAAGGCGCCGCCTTTGTGAAAAGGGGAGGGCCCTTCACCGCGCGGGCTCTCGCGAACCTGATGCGGGCAATGGAAAAAGAAGGGATGCTCATAAACTGGAGCGACGTGCTTTTCAATCCTTCCCATGCCGAAGCGATGGGAAAGCGAATTGGCGCATGACTAATTACTACGATCTGCTGGGTTTGCGGCAGGGCGCCTCAGGCTCCGAAATAAAAAAGGCCTTTCGGGAAAAGGCAAAGCGGCTCCATCCCGACATTGCGGGGAAAGCGGCCGAAGAGGGAATGCGCAGGCTCCTTACCGCCTACGAGGTTCTTTCGGACAGGGAACGCCGCCATGAATATGACCGGGCCTATTTCCGGTTTATCAGGAAAGTCGGGTTTGATTACCGTACATGGCTGCGGGAACAGGGGGACACTCCCGAATATCAGGCAAAACTCGTATTTTTTGAACTTCTTCACCTTGAAGAAGACGAGGCAATCCGTATCTGGCGGAATAACGGGGGGATCAATTTCCCTATGGAGAAATACCTTGACAGGGAAGACTGGATGGACTGCCTTTTCATGCTTGCCGAGGAATTGGACAAGCGGCTCTGCTTTTACGAGTCCTTCAGGCTGCTGGCGATCCTTGTGGGGGAAGAGCGGCGGCTCCCCTATTTCAGGCATTTTATGGAAGATGTTGAAATCTATCTTAAAGAGCTGGTCCGTCTTCGCCTTAAACCCCAGGTTGATGATGAAACCTGGGTTGACTGTATAGAAATTCTCCTGGGCCTCGGCTTTCCCCCGCGGGACGAAGCGCGCTGGATGCGTTCCCTGGCGGAGACGCTTCTCGGGCTGGGAGACGCCGCGGCCGCCCGCGCGCTTATTGCCGAAGCGCTCAGGAAAGATCCGGCGCTTCCCAATGTAAAGCGCCTCAGGAAAGAACTTGTGGTATGATACGTTTGAAAAATGAAAACCAGAGAGACGGCATCAGAAAATCCTGTAAAATGCTTTCGGCCCTGTACCGGGAACTTTTACCCCAGGTAAAGCCGGGGGTGGAAACAATCGCGATTGACCACTGGGTGCGGGACTGGATAAAAAAGGCCGGCGGGAAGCCGGCCTTTCTGGGGCAGGGTTCGGCGAAGAATCCCTTTCCCGCGGCTATCTGCGTTTCGATTAACAACGAAGTGATTCACGGTATTCCCTCAAAGCGGAAAATCCGGGAAGGGGATCTTGTGTCCCTGGACTGCGGCATAGACCTTGACGGCTTCATCAGCGATCAGGCGGTAAGCCTTGAGGCGGGGAAGGTGAGCAGGGAGGTGCATGATCTCAACGTTGCCACAAGGGACTGCCTTTATAAAGGCATCGCCGCGGTAAAGGCGGGGGATCGGCTTCTCCAGGTATCGCGGGCGGTGCACGGGTACGCCCTTTCCGGGGGCTACGGGGTGGTGCGTGAATTCTGCGGTCACGGGGTGGGGCTTGCCCTCCATGAAGATCCCCAGGTGCCCAACTACCCTCACGGGCCGAACCCCCGCATGAGCAGGGGCCTTGTGATTGCCATTGAGCCGATGATAAACATGGGAACCGGCGATATCCGCATCCTGGAAGACGGCTGGACCGTTGTTACCGCGGATGACAAAGTTTCCGCCCACTGGGAACACACAATTGCCCTTATCCACGACAAAGCCGAAATCCTTACCGAAGATCCTCTTGAATCGTTTTGAGGGGTTTTACCGGTCCCGATGATAATAGAGTGTAACTATTCGGGGTTTTTAGGGATTATATTATTTGGAAGTGTTTCATTTTATTAGTATAATTATACTGAGATGATTTCAAAAGTACGCCTGGCGCGCAGGCAAGTGATTTTGAAACCGGCTCCCGGTATGCGAAGAAATATCACTTTGGCAGGAGTAAAATATGAATTTTTTTCAAAAACTCTCTTCAAAAAATTTATTTGTCTTTAACCTGGTCTTTCTTGGGGTAATTTTTGGATTTTCTCTGGCTTTTCTGTCCTTTTCCTGTTCAACCCCAAAGGCGCAGAAAACCGCCCAGGCCCAGGTAAATCAGGTAATTATTCCCGAAAACGCTCTTTCGGTGGCCGAGGGGCTTCAAACCGCTTTCAATTCGGTGGCGGACAAGGTGCTTCCCTCGGTAGTGGAACTGAAGACCGTATCAATCAGAAGGCAGCAGGTTCCCCAGTTTAACGGAATTCCCTGGGAATTCTTCTTTGGCCCCCGGGACAGGAACAACAGTCCCGAAAGGGGCGGGCAGGAAAGGGAATTCCGTTCCCAGGGCCTCGGTTCGGGGGTTATTGTCCGGAATCAGGACGGAAAATATTACGTCCTGACCAACAACCATGTTGTCACCGACGCAAACGAGATCCGGGTTGCCACCAGGGACGGCAAGGAATACCCGGCGGAGCTTGTGGGCAAGGATGAACGAAAAGACCTTGCCCTGGTTTCGTTCAAAACCGGCGATGCCTATCCCCTGGCTGTTCTGGGAGATTCCGACGCGGTCAAGGTGGGGGACTGGGCAATTGCTATGGGGAACCCCCTGGGCGAACAGTTTTCTTTTTCGGTTACTATGGGTATTGTAAGCGCCGTGGGGCGCACCGGCGGCCCCGGCGGTAATATCAACGACTTTATCCAGACCGACGCTCCCATTAACCAGGGAAATTCCGGCGGCGCCCTTGTTAATATCCGGGGCGAAGTGAGAGGCCTTAACACCTGGATTGCCAGCAACAACGGCGGCGGTTCGGTGGGCCTTGGTTTTGCCATTCCCATTAACAACGTAAAACGTTCCATTGACGAATTTATCAGCTCCGGTTCCATCAGCTACGGCTGGCTCGGCGTATCCCTCAACGACCCCGGCAAGGAAACCCTCGCCGCCCTTGGGCTTGAAGGAATGCGCGGCGCTATGGCCTCGCAGGTTTTCCTCGGTTCGCCCGCGGACAAGGGCGGTATACGCCCCGGCGATTTTATTACCCACGTAAACGGCAGGGAAGCCCGCGGCGTGAACCAGCTTACCATGATGGTCGGCGACCTTAAGCCCGGCGATCGCGCCGCCTTTACGCTTATCCGTAACGGCGTCTCCGCGGAAATCCAGGTTCGTATTGAGGCGCGGACCGATCAGGTTGCTTCGGACAACAAAAAACTCTGGCCCGGCGTTTCCGTGGTGCCCCTTGTTGACGAGCTTCGGGAAGCGCTCAAGCTGGACAAAGACGCCAGGGGCCTTTATGTGGGCGCCGTGATCAGCAACAGTCCCGCGGACATCATCGGCTTAAGGGTGGGCGACAGGATAACCGGAGTCAACGGCGAAGACGCAAGGGATCTTGCCGCGTTCTACAGGCTTCTCCACGAAAAGACCGGCAGGGAGCTCTGGTTCAACTTTATCCGCGGCGATTCAACTCTGGAAACGCTGAAGTTCAAGCGGTAAGGTCTGACAAAAACCCAGGTCAATAGTTCTGTCGCCGGGCGCTATTGCCTGGCGGCAGGGCATTTTGTTTCATTTCATTTTTCGCAGTATCGAAAGCATTTCCGTTCCCCGGATCGGTTCGGCGGGGCTGAAGTTCCGGCCCTCCGGAAGGGACATTAATTCGGTTTCAACACAGCCCAGAATGCAGTCAAAAAACGGGGAGAGCGGGGGAAGGTCGGGAATGGGGCTGCGGGGGCTGCCTCCGGAAGCGTAGCGCGCCGAGTAGCGCGTAAGGAGCCCCCGGTCGCCGCGCGCTTCCGCGTAAAGGCGCCAGATGAACCAGGCCGCGCCGGAACGAAAGACCGGATCCTTGATGCCGGGCTTGGTCCGGGGCCACTCGTTCCGGGTGATGTCCTGGGTGTAGGGAATAAAGGAGCGGTCAAGGAGGCGATCGAACAGTTCCGCCTCGCCCAGATCCCTTCCCGCGGTAAGGAAGTACAGCAGGCGGGTTTCGTTTTTCGCAAGGCTTATACAGTCCTGCCAGCTTAGGCCGCCGTGTTCAAGGATTCCGATGTCGCCGCCGAAACCCTCGGCGTTTCGCAGCTCCCAGGCCCTGTCCCTGGTCTGCCCGTAGGTTTCCCGGTAAACGGGGTCAAGCCCCGCCGCGAAGGCGTTGTCAAAGGCGCCGGCGGCCTCGCCGAAACGGCCCAGCTCAAAAAGCGCTCTTCCCCTTTCTGTCCACAGTTCGCCGGCGCCCTGCGGCGCCCGGGAAGGAAGGATACTAATCTCCCGGTCAATCAGTTCCAGGCGTTTGGCCGGATCCCCCTCAAGACGGAGACCCAGAATTATCGAAGGGATATTACCCGGCGAAAGGGACAGGGAGAGCCTCTGCTGCCTGACCGCTTCGCTGTAGCGGCCTTCGATAATGGAAAGCCTTCCCGACCAGGCCCTGAGCCGCGCCTCGTAGTCCGGGTCCGCCCCGGCCTCCTTCTCCATATCGGCGATCCTTTGCCGCGCGGCGCTTATCTTTGCCCGCCGTACCGCCGCCGCTTCATCGTTCCTGTCAAGGGTGACGATCATCCCTTCCAGCTCCGCCATGTTCAGTTCCCTGGCTTCCCCGGGGCTGTCGATGAGGAGATCCTTCTGAAGGGAACGGCAGCCCCCGAACAGCAAAAGTAACAGGGCCGCGGCGGCAAATCGCGGCGCCGCGCTTATCGCCGATCCGAATAATTTTTTTCTCATTCAGTTACCTGAACTGCCAGCGGTAAAGTTTTTTGTCCATCCCCAGACCCGCTATTTCCGGCTTGCCGTCCCCGTTAAAGTCCGCAAAGGCCGGCCTGCCCCAGACCGGCAGGGGAAAACCGCTGAGGGACGCGAAATTCCGCGTATAGCCGTACAGGGCGTTCCCCTCTCCGGAAATGAAGATTTCGGGAATCCCGTCGCCGTCGGAATCAAAGGCGGCGATATACCCTTCTTCCCTTACGGCCAGGCCGGGGACGGACTGGCGGAGAAGGTCTCCCTCAAGGCTTATCCTGAAAAGCTCCCCGCCGGCCGAAACAAGCCAGAGGAACCCGCCGTCAAAAACAGGCTGGACAAAAAAGACCCCCTCCAGTTCCAGGGGGAACGGGGCAAGGGGAACCGCGCTTTCCCCGAATACCGAAAGCTCTCCGGCCTGGGTAACAAAGGCGGCAAAAACCCTGCCGTTATGCGTAAAAAGCAGCGGAGAGCCAAAGGCTATGCCCGGCACCGTCGCGGGCCAGCCGGGCAGGGCTTCGCCTTCCGAATCAAGCAGCCAGATTTCGCCGAAGAAACTTTTTGGATACACCGCCGCTTCCGGGGCGCGGCCTGTCTTTCCGTTTCCCCCGCCCTGTCCGGCCGCGGCCCTGCCCGCCGGCTTTCCGCTTTCGGCCGGGGCGTCAAGGAAGGAAGGAGGAGAGCGGAGGGCCGCGGAAAAAGTTGTTTTCCAGGGAGTGACAAGGCCGCTTGTATCAACCGTATAGACCCTTCCTTCCTCGTCGCAGAGAAAGAGCTTTCCCCCCCGCGCGGCGGGAGGGGCGGAAAGCCTTAAACCGGTAAGCACGGGGAAACCCCGCAGGGCTTCCATGCCGCCGTTTACCAGGCTTACCCTTCCCTGGACGCTTACCACCCAGGCGATCCCGCTTCCGGTTTTTGCCTCCACGCCGGCGGCGGGGATAACCCACAGGGCTCCCGGGCCTTCATATTCATGTATACTGTTGTCCCCGGGGTTAACCGCGACGGCGTAATCATCCCCGGAAAAGAGGATTCTGTTTTCAAAAACCTTGCCGGAAAGGGCCGCGTAGACCCGGTTCCCCGGATTTCCCGCAAGCTCCAGGGGATAGCCCGGCACGGGAACAAGTCCGCCGCCCCCTCCGGGAATCATCGAAAGGGAGAAGTTGAAAAAGCCGTTTTCAAAGCCTATCCGGGCAAGGCCCTGCCGGTACAGACCCAGGACGGAGCTCAGGAGGGTGTTTCCTTTAAGAAAGAAGGGAAGGGATCTGTCCAAAGAATAAAAGAGGCTGAGGGCGCTTGCGTCGGAACGGAGCCTTCCCCCGCCGCCCCCGGAACCCTTCGGAACCGGGGCGCCGCTTCCCGCCAAATTGCGCCAAAGCGCCGTTTTGGGAAGCACGTCGTTTTTCTGTATGGAACGGATTAGGGCCAGAAGCGTTTCCGCGGATTCGCTGATAAAAAGATAGTCCCCATGGACCGCGTAATAGGGCGACGGGACGCGGAAATCCCAAAAACGGAGCAGGGGTCTTAAAAAATCGGGAAGTTCTATGCGGGGGATTCTTGTACCGTCCAGATTCATGCTGATGTTTTCGTTAAGCACGATGGTTCTGAAGGCCCTGGCAAAGATATCCCGGCGCTTTCCTTCATCCGCTATTTGAACCGCGTAGATTTGGCTGGGGCGGCCTTCCAGCGCGAAAACGGCAAATTCCCCGCCCGTCCAGGAATAGAGCAGTTCCTCAAGGCTTAAGCCCAGAAGGAACCGCGAGGAATTGCCGGCCCGGCGCAGGGCGGATTCGAATTCGGGCCCCAGAAACAGGGCGGCGGCGGCGCACAATTCTTCCGGACTCCCCGCGGAAAGGATTGTCCCGTACTGGGTTGACGCGGGCAGAAGCTCCGCGAGGCCGGGGACAACGGATTGTTTTTCGAGGATCCTGCCCAGGACGGGGCTGCGGGAAAGAACCGGCGCCCCCAGGCGGAATTCAAGCCTTTCCGCCGCGACGGACAGCTCCAGTTTTATGCTGCCGCTTACTTCAACATTTTCAAGAACCGCGGCGATACCCGGATTCTGCTCCGCAAGGACGGATCGGAGGTACGCGGGGGAAAGCAGCAGCGCGGCGTCATAACCGCCGTTGTCATAATTGCCGCCGCCGGCGTCATAACTGCCGCCGTTCCCGAAGGGGCCGGGCCCCGCGCCGTTTCCGGTTCCGCCGCCGACGGCCGCTTCAAAGACGGCCTGCCTGTCGCAGGCGACAAGCAGGTTGCGCCGGCGTCCGATAAAGAAGGTCCTTCCCGGCGCGCGGTACTCGAACCGGGAATTTTTCCCGCTTTGCACGGCGTACAGATTCGGTATGTCGATAAACCTTGAAACGAGGGGCAGAAAGCGGAGCAGGGGAGAAAAAAAGCCCGTGTCCCAGACGACGATGAGCGCGGGATTCGCGGCCCCGGCCTGCCCGGCGGGCCCTCCGTTTTGCCGCTCCGCGGCCGGATATTCGCCGGTAAACAAAGCCGCCTCAAGCTTTCCCCGCGCCGCGAAACGGACTACGGGATTTTTAAGGAACGGCGATGTCCCCAGCGCGTTCAGGACCGGCGCCGCGGGGGCAAGGCCGGGAAGGTTCAATATTTCGGGCAGCGGCTTGTGTTTTGACAGGGTTTCGGCAAAATCAAGGGGATTGGGAATCTGCGCCCGCAGGATAAAGGAATCGGGAATAAGCGATCCGGGTTCGACGCGGCCGAAAAACGAAAGCCCTATGCACAACAGGGAGAGGCCGGCAAGGATAAGGAAAAGGGCGGCAAAGACCCCGGCTATTCTTTTTAATTTCGTCTTTTCCTTCTTCTTTTTCTCTTTGCCCATAGGCCCAGTGTAACCGAATTTGGTAATATTTCATATCCCTTGGGACGAATGGAATTAATAGCATCTACAGCGGGAGCGCCAAAGCCGCCGTTCACTTGCCTGTA
>JAISAK010000155.1 GCA_031266695.1 Treponema sp. | reverse complement strand
GGGGGAGAGGGGCGGAATCAACAACCGCGCGGCAGAGCTCGGACCTCCGGTCCAGCGGGGTATTAAACCCTCAACACGAATAAAGGACCTTGCCTTGCGGAATCCCCTCGCGGGATGCGGGGCGGCCTTAGCCGTCTTTTTTTGCCTTTTCTTCGAGATCGATGATTTGAGCGGCAGGGGCATTCTTCTGGATCGATTTGATGCCTTTAAGGCACGCCGCCCTGGTTTCATACCCCTCACTCGCGGCAATGATCTCCCCGTTGCTGGCTTTGAGATGGAACCGGTATTGTTTTCTCCGGTCAACGAAAATTTCAAATTTTGCTGCCATATTGAACTCCTTTATAATTGAGCTTGTTTCAATTAATTGTACACCGGAGCGTAAATTGAAACCGCCTCAATTTTATGCTCAATTATAAAGACTTGAGGAAATTTATTATACCCTCCGGGGCCCGGCTTTGAAGAAGCCCGGTTATTCCCGAAAATAGTCAACCTTCCACAAAAAAAGTCCCTGGGACGGCAGGGTTGGCCCGGCGAGGCCGCGGTTGCCCGAGGCTATGATTGCGGCAAGATCCCCGGGCGGCGTTTTCCGTTCTTCCCGGTACAGAAAGGTTCCCGCCACGGATCTGACCATTTTCCACAAAAAGGCGTTGGCGCTTATTTCAAAAATCAGCCTGCCGCCTTCGATAAAAAAAACAGCGCGCGAAATATACCTGCTCCGGGAACGGCTTTTGTCTCCGGCGCCGGCAAAGACAGAACAGTCCCGCTCGCCCAAAAGCAGCCTTCCGTAGGCGTTGAGAAGTTCCAGGTTCGGATAACGCCACAACTGCAGGCTGTAACGGCTTTCATGGGGAAGGGCGTGACGGCCGCAGACAAAATGGTAACGATAGGTCCGCAGGCGGGCGTCAAAACGGGCGTGAAAATCCTGCCGGGTTTCGGCGGCTTCAAGAATTCTGACATCCCGGGGAAGGAAGGTATTGAGGGCGGGAACGAAGCGTTCCGGGACAATGCTTTTTATATCCGTGTAAAAATTGGCAACCTGCCCCGCCGCGTGTACGCCGGAGTCGGTACGGCCTGCTCCGGTCAGGTTTACCGGATGCTTGTGTACCTTTTCCAGGGCTCTTTCAATTTCTCCCTGCACCGTCCTGCCGCCGCTTTTACCCGCCGCGCCGTTCCGTCCGGCTTCCGGGCTTCGGCGTCCCTGCCTCTGCCAGCCCAAAAAATCAGTCCCGTCATAAGCGGCAAGGAGGCGTATGTTCCGTAAAGGCCCCGCGTCAGGCATCGGACTCCGCGAGTTCTTTGTTGATGGCATCGTAAATTTCCCTGGCGTGCTCAAGGAGGGGGCCCGGCTTGTCCTTTGAGGATTTTCCCATGCCGAATATTTTCGCTATGGTTCTGCGGGCGTCTTCCAGGGAAGCGGTCCGCTGGGCGGAATTATCCGAGGGGCCGTATTTATAGCGAAGGTAGGCGCAGAGGTAGAGCACCCCTTCGTAGGCGTAATTTTTGTCCGTATCGGGCCCGAAAGCTTTGATTCCCGAAAGGGTTTCCTGCCCTTTCTGTTCACGGGCGATGGCTTCATTGTAAAAATACTGCGCCTTCTTTCTGAAAAGAACGCCAAGCCAGTCGTAATGCTGCCGGGGATATTTTTTGTCGATATCGTCAAGCAGCCAGGCGGCCCTGAGAGCGGACAAGCCCTGCTTGATGGTTGGGGATGTTTCCTTGTTGTAAAAATCGTAGCAGCGAAGCGCCAGGTACTGGGAAGCCACGCCGCTTAAAAGATCCCGGGGCCCGTGAAAATCAATGCCGGGGAAGATGTACTGGGTATCGGCGATTCTCCCGTCCTTGTCTCCCGAGGCCGGCGCCCTGCTGCTTTCCGGAAGGGCGGAAAAATCCGCATCCATGGAAGCAAACCAGCACTCGGGGCATACCGTAGCCTGATACACCAGGGGGTACACTTCGCCGTATTTTACCGAGGGTTCGTAGAGCCGGTGGAGTTCGTTGGTAAGAGCGCCCGCGATAAGCCGGCCGCCGCCGGAAAGAAGTTCTTCCTTGTGAAAGGAGGTTTCGCAGACAGGACAGGTATACTCCTTCTTTGAAAAGAAAGAAACCTTTAATTCCTTTTCATCGTTCATTTTTTCCCTTCAATAAATTTATCAGATTCATCCAGGGACTCAAGAACCACCATCGCGACGGCATTATCCCGTTCATGGGTAAGGGAAACGTGAACCCTGTTCGCCCCGCTTTTTTTAAGCGCCGCGCGGGCTGTTCCCTTGACTCGTATTTCCGGCCGTCCGTTATGCCGGTTGGCCACCATAATATCCTTCAACACGATGCCCGCAAGCCCCGTACCCAGGGCTTTTCCGAAAGCTTCCTTTGCGGCAAAACGCGCCGCAAGGGAAAGATCCGAGCCGCTTCCCCGCGAAAGGGCGGCCGAAAGCTCGTCGGGGTGGAAAAAACGTTCCGGCAGCCCCGGCATATTGCGCCAGCGTTCCATGCGTCCGACATGCACTATGTCGACGCCGATGCCGATAATCACGGTTCCTCATTCCTTATGCTTACGGTAGCATTGACATGCTGCGGCTCCCATCGTACCAAACTCAGGTCCGGGGGCAGGTCCACCGTTACCGGCAGCGTGTATTCGCCGGGTACCGTGATAAAAGAACAATCAACCGAGAAGAATCCCGGAGAAGGGACAAACTGATCAAGCAGGGCCTGATTCCCCTCAAGCCGGATACTTCCGGTTTTGATATCCGGAACAATCTCCAGATGGTTGACAAGTCCGTTGAATACAATGGGAATTTCGTCAATATTCCTTACCGGCACCGAGGGCCGGACAAAGCCCCGGAATTCGGTCATGCCGTTTCCCCGGATAACAATGAGGGGATCCCGGTTCAAAATATTTACGACTACGGAAAAATCTTCGTTTCTTCCTTCCAGGTCTACAATATCGGTATAGAGTTCCGAAATGTCTCCCACAACATTCATGGGGCCGTCTATTACGGCCTGAGTCGGAGTAAGGGTATACGAAACAAAATCAAAGCCGGTCTCAACATTTCCCCGCAGGCCTGCCGTAATGGGAACGTATTTGCTTATCCGCTGATCCAGTTGAAGAGAAATTTCCATTGGGTCCGCGGTTATTTCAAGGGGTTCAGCTATCAGGGCGGTACCTTTCTTGCGGATTTGAACCGGCACGCTGTACCGGCCCGCGGCATCATATTTTTTAAGGTCGATGTAGGCTTCAATATCATCTTCAAGGATGGGGTAGATACTGTTCGCGTCGCCCCTGACGCTTATCCTGATCATGCGCGTATAGGGGCTTGCCGGGATAAATGAAGAGTTGGACTCAACGGAAAGGGGGACGGAAAAAAACCTGTCCTCAAGGGTACTCATCCGGTGAAAGACAAAAAGAAGAAGCGCGATGAAAACGGAAAGCACCTTGGCAAACCAGTTTTCCACCAGGCCGGCAAAGATTTTTCTACTGTTCAACGAAGACATCCTTGTTCTCTTCCGAAATGGCGCTTTCAAGGGAGATGTCCTTTGACTCCGCCTCTTTCCGGCTTCCCTTGTCCAGGAGTTCTTTAAGCTTGCGGGTTACCTCTATTTCGGAAAGATCGTAATAGAGCTTGGCGTCATAGGCCAGGGAGATTGCGCCGGTTTCCTCCGACACTACAAGTATGACGGCGTCGGACTGCTCGGACATTCCCAGGCTTGCCCTGTGGCGGGTTCCGAAACTCTTGCGTATATCCTGCTGCTCCGACAGGGGCAAAAAACATCCGGCGGCGGCAATCTTCCCGTTCTGTATGATCATCGCGCCGTCATGGAGGGGGCCGTCGAATTCAAAAACCGTTACTATCAGGCTTGAAGAAATTTCGGCGTTCAACCTGGTTCCGGTGTCAATGATATTTCTGATACTTATCCGCCGGGGGAAAACCACCAGCATCCCCCGCCTCTGCTGGGAAAGGATCTCCGCCGCGGTCACTACCGCTTCAAGCTGACCAATGTGCGGCTTGGTATCGGGACGGAAAAATTCCCCCTGCCCCAGCCGTATGATAATCTTGCGCAGCTCCGGCTGAAAGACAATGGCAATGGCGATAAAAAGCCCGGGGCCGATGATGGTAAGAATCCACTGCAGGGTAGTAAGTTTGAAAAAAAAGGCAATGCCGTAGACCAGGGCAAGAAAAGCGGCGCCCTTGACAAGCTGCACCGCCTGGGTTTTTACCAGAAGCTCATAGGCCTTATACAGAAGAAAGGCAAGAATGGCCACGTCCAGGATTGGCCGGAGGAGATCGTAAAATGAACTAAGCCGCTGAAACCAGGCCATTAATTTTCCTTAGGGCGCTGAAAAACTCAGGCGGGTTTTTTGGAGGGTCCCATCAGGCCGAACAACACCTTCACCATGTCAACGGTTTCCGCCACATCGTGAACCCGAATGATCGCGGCGCCGAGAAAAACACTAAAGGCTTCCGCCGCCAGGGTACCGGCAAGCCTGCCTTCCACGGCCCTTCCGGTGAGGGCTCCCACAAAACCTTTCCGCGAAAGCCCCACTAATACAGGATAATCGCCGGAACAGATTTCCGCAAGGCGGCGCAGAATGGCAAGGTTATCCTCAAGGCGCTTGCCAAATCCAATGCCCGGATCAAGGATGATTTTTCCCCGTTCAATGCCCGCCGCCTCGGCGCGGGAGGCCGCCTCAAAAAGGTAATCCCGGACTTCCGAAGCCGGGTCCGCATAGAAGGGATTCTTCTGCATAGTGGCGGGGTCTCCCCGCTTGTGCATAAGCACCACGGCGGCCTTTTTTTCAGCGCCGGCGGAAGCCATTTCCGGATCATCCTCCAGCGCGGAAATGTCGTTAATGATGTCGGCGCCGGCGTCAAGGCTTGCGCGGGCCACCGCGGCCTTCCGGGTATCCACCGAAAGCGCCGTATCCGACCGCGCCCTGAAACCTTCGATCACGGGGATAAGCCGCTCCAGTTCTTCTTCCGCGGAAATATACGCCGCGCCGGGACGGGTGGACTCCGCCCCAAGGTCTATTATTTTTGCCCCGTCCCTTACCGCGGCCAGCGCCTTTTCCACAGCGTCTCCGGCGCGGGCGCGGCTTGGGGGAAAAAACGAATCCCCGTTGCAGTTCACTATGCCCATGACCAAAGGCGGGCCGGAAAAATCAAGAATCGCGCCGGAGGCAAGTTCCATAGCCGCCGCCTTTGCGGAAGGGGACTCCACCCCCGTTTCACGTATCCTCATGTTAAAATTTCGGCATTTTTCCCGGAAAAATCCAATCCGAAAACAGCTAATCTGCCGGGGCGTAAATCCGCCAAGCGTAAATCTACAAAGCGCGGCAGGCCGCCGGGCTTTCCGAAAACACCAGCAGGCGCGAAACAAGGCCCTCGCCGTCAAGCCTGTTTTCGCGCAGCAGTTCCTCCCTGGTTCCCAGGTCCCCGCCCTTCGCCGCGAATACCGCAAGGGCGGAACGGCAATGCCGCCGCTGCGCAAGCTCCGCGGCGTATTCCCCAAAACCGCCGCTCTGTATTCCTTCTTCCATAAAAGCTACGGCCGCGTAACGGTTCATAATATCCGCAAGATAATCTTCATCAACAGGTTTGAGGAAACGGAGGTTGTAAAGGTCGGCCGTGATGCCTTCGGCTTCAAGCCTCCGCGCCGCGTCAAGGGCCTCCCGGTAAAGCCCCCCGGCAAAGGCGAGGCAAAGCCGGCCTTCTTCACAGCCGCCGCTCAGCCAAACGCCCCTCCCCTTCTCCAGAGGCAGGGAAAGGGCCGGCGGTTCGGCGGGACAGAGCGCCTTGGGGTAACGGATCATAACCGGCCCGGCTTCTCCGTCCCTTTCCCGCGCGCCGAGGGCCCAATCCAGCATACGCCTAAGCTCGGCCGCCCCGGCGGGGGCAAGGATAGTCATGTTCGGTACGGCGCGGAACAGGGAAATGTCGAAAAGCCCTTGGTGGGTTTCCCCGTCGGCCGTCACAAACCCCGCGTGATCCAGGGCAAAGGTAACGGGAAGATTCTGAAGTCCCACATCGTGGATAATCTGATCCACGGAACGTTGGATAAAAGTCGAATAGATTGCCGTTACGGGCCTGAGGCCCTTTGCGGCAAGGCCCGCGGCAAAGGTAACCGCGTGTTCCTCGGCTATCCCCACGTCAAAGAACCTTTTGGGGAATTCCTGTCTAAAGGCGGAAAGGCCGGTACCCTTATCCATTGCCGCGGTTACCGCGATTACGCGCTCGTCCTTCCGCGCCGCGTCAAGCAGGGCCGCGCCGAAAACATCGGTAAAGGAACTTCCCGCCGCCGGAACCGCGGGCTCACGGCCTTCCGCGCCGGACAGGGCAAGGCCTCCGCTTACCGAAAAAGAACCGACGCCGTGGTAGGCCCCCGGATCGTCCTCGGCAAAACTGTAGCCCTTGCCTTTGCGGGTTATCACATGAATCACCACGGGCCGATCAAGGCGGCGCACGTCCTCCAGAATCCCGATAAGGGTCTGGATATGATGCCCGTCAATAGGACCCACATACTCAAACCCCAGATCCACAAAAAAGTTGTCCGTATAAAACACGGCCTTGACCGCCCGTTTCAGGCGTACCACAAGATCAAAAAAAACGTCGCCGATAAAGGGGATTTTCTTGGCCATCGCGTCGAAGTGCCGGCGGAAAAGCTGATACTTCGACTTCATGGAAAGACGGCTTAAATATTTGGAGAGCCCCCCCACGTTGGCACTGATGGACATTTTGTTGTCATTCAGAATGACGATTAGCGGAAGCCCCAGCTGCCCCGCGTGGGAAAAGGCTTCGTAGGCAAGGCCGCCGGTCAGGGCGCCGTCGCCGATTACCGCTACCGTCCTGGCCCTGCCCCCCCGCAAACGCTCCCCCGCGAGGAGGCCAAGGGCGGCGGAAATTGACGTTGAGGCGTGGCCGGTATTGAAACAATCGTGGGGGCTTTCGGAACGCCTGGGAAAACCCGCAAGCCCCCCTGCTTTGCGCAGAAGGGGGAAAACGCCGTAACGGCCGGTAAGCAGCTTGTGGGCATAGCACTGATGCCCCACATCCCAGACAATTTTGTCTTCGGGGGAATTAAAAACCCGGTGCAGGGCGATAGTGAGCTCCACTACCCCCAGATTAGAGGCCAGATGCCCCCCGTTCTCACTTACCGTCGAAACGATGATTTCACGTATTTCGGCCGCCAGCAGGTTAAGTTCGGAGGCGTTTAAAATCTTAAGTCCCGCCGGATTTTGAAGGCGGGATAAAAGAGAACCTTCGTTCTTTTGCATCATTTTACGATTACGAATCACGGGCACCGTATCCGGATAAAGACTCTGGCAGTGATTTCAAAATCACGATTTTGAAATCACCTCTCTATTTATTCTTGTGTCTGTTCTTCCGCAGCTTTTTCTTGCGTTTGTGGGTGGCAATTTTTCTCAGTTTGCGTTTTCTTCCGCAGGGCACTTCAAGTTCTCCTTGTATCAAGATTAAAAAAACGGCAAAAGCCGCTCCCGAAATTATTTTACCAGTATGGAACAGGCGGAAAAAAAGGTCAAGATGCAATACAACCCTATTCCACTTTGAACTTTGATACCTCCCTGACCAGAATATCTATGTTTTCCTTGTTCTGCCCGCTGATCTCGTTCACCTGGTTCACCGCCGTGTTGATCTGATCCGCCCCCGCGGCCATCTCGTTCATCCCACCGGCTATCTCCTGCGTTATCGATTCCAGATTCTTCCCTTCATGTATCACCTGTTCGCTTCCCTCCAGCATCCTCGCGGAACCGTCCTTGACCATTTTTGTCGTATCGTTCAACTGGCCGACAGCTTCCAGTATCTGCTTGCTCCCTTCCCCCTGCTCCTCCATGGCGCTGCGGATGTTTTCTTCCTGTTCCGAGACCGTCTT
>JAISAK010000079.1 GCA_031266695.1 Treponema sp. | reverse complement strand
AGGCGCGAGGGTTTTAATCCGAGCGGCGCGCCGCGGGGACGCCAAAGCCGCTGTTCACTTGCCTGCAGAATCCGTCTTCTGCTCCGGCGGCGCGCTGCTCAGCCTGAAGGCTTCGCGCCTTTGTTTAGTACTGCGGCCACGCCCCTTAAGCATTTATTCTGTGCTGTAGCTTTTTCGGGGCTCCCACCATGCTACTTTTAGTCTCTCAACATGCTTACGCATGCTTCAAACCTTCGGTTTGTTGTGGGTGTATTGTGCGCCGGGCGCAGTCAACTTCTCTCAACAACGCCCCTTAATGGGGCGCTTTTATTTCGCCCCCCTTGGCCTTGCCTGCCTTGGTCTCTTCCCGATTGTAAAAAAGACATGCAAGGTAAAAGGTTCTGCCTCTTGTGTCACGAATGAAAGGAATATCTTCCCCTGCGGGAGCGCCAAAACCGCTGTGAACGACTCTGGAATTCCCCGCCGGAGCAGACTTCCCAAGGCTGCGAAGGCGGACTCTACAGGCAAGTGAACAGCGGCTTTGGCGCTCCCGCGGGGGAGGCTGTTGATTTCATTTTCTGGTGCAAGGGGAAAAACATCTTACCTTGCATATATTTTGCTTACTTGATTTCCACCAGACCCGCATAGTATCATAATCAGGCCCCGCTGCCAGGAACCATGCGAGGAGACGCCGCCTAACCCTGCCAGGACCGGAAGGAAGCAACAGTAAGCGGAAGTTTTCTGCGCCGTGGCATACCTGGCGGGGGCTTTTTCATTCGGCTCAAGGTTTTCCGGTTGTTCCTTTTCAATCTTTTATATATAGTAGGCTTATGGCAAACTCGGGCGTTCCTGTATATGAAGCAACCGCCGCAAAACGGCGTCCCAAAAGCTTTGATGAACTGGTGGGGCAGGAATTTGTAGTCTCCACCCTGAAAAATTCGCTGGAAAAGAAGCAAATTGCCCACGCCTACCTTTTTTCCGGCCCCCGGGGCTGCGGAAAAACCAGCGCCGCCCGAATCCTCGCGCGTTCCCTGAACTGCGAAAAAGGGCCTGCCGCCGTGCCCTGCGGAGTCTGCGCCAACTGCAGGGCGATTAGTCAGGGCGCCAATATGGACGTAATCGAAATCGACGGCGCTTCGAATACTTCGGTCAACGATGTTCGCCAGATTAAGGACGAGGTGCTCTTTCCGCCGCAGTCGGGGCCTTACAAAGTTTACATCATCGACGAAGTGCACATGCTTTCCAACAGCGCCTTTAACGCGCTGCTTAAAACCATCGAGGAGCCGCCGCCCTACATTATCTTCATCTTCGCAACCACGGAGCTGCACAAGGTTCCGGCCACAATCAAGAGCCGCTGCCAGCAGTTCAGCTTCCGGCTTATTCCCATCGAAACGATTCAGGGTATTCTGAAAAAAATCTGCGCCGAAACGGGGATACAGGCGGAAGATGAGGCCCTTTTCTGGATTGCCCGGGAATCCACCGGGAGCCTTCGGGACGCCTTTACCCTTTTTGATCAGGTTGCCTCTTTTTCCGGCGGGCGGATCCGCGAGGAACTTATTCGCGAAAAGCTTGGACTGGCCGGCCTTGAAGAACTCAACGCCCTGGCGGAAGCCTGCGCCGCCAATGACACGCCCGGCGCTTTTGCGCGGATTGACAAGATACTCGATTCCGGCGTTTCCGTTGAACAGTGCGTTATCGATCTTGCCGCTTACTACCGCAGCCTCCTGCTTCTGAAAAACGGAATTACCCGGGAGTCCCTTTTGGGTTACAGCCCTAAACTGTTCTCCGAAAAAGTTCTCCGGGTTCTCGATTCCATCCGGCTTGAACAGGCCCTGGATACGCTCCTTGCCTGTTACCGCGATATCCGCTATTCGGTGTCGCCCCGCTTTGAGCTTGAGACTGCTGTTTCCAAGCTGTCCTGGCTCGGCCGCTGGGTTTCCCCGCCGGAACTCAAGGCCGCCCTGGACGGAGCGCGGCAGGCTCTGCGCAGCGGAGAGGCTCTGCGCGGCGAAGAGGTCCCGCGCGGCGGAGATGCCTTGCCGGCCCGGAGCGGCGGGGAGGCTTCCCGCCCTTTAGCTGAAGGGACGCCCGAGGCTGAAAAAGCTTTGGCCGATCCCGAAACGCAGAATGGTGTGCAGGCTCCGGGCGGCCGCGGCGTGGCGGATTATCGGACACCCTTCGGAGGCGGTTCTTTGTCGGAAGATTTCAGGCGCATGCTCCTCGCAAAAGCTTCGGGAACCGATCTTGACGAGTTCAGCGGCGCTATTGATGTATCCGGCGATATGGACGAGGATGAAAATAAGGATGTTCCTTTTTGGAGCAGCCTTAATCAGGATACGGAAGAAAACGGGAAAACACCGGCAGCGGAAAGCGCGGACTCTGCGGAGAACCCAGGGTACGCGGCGGAGGAAAGTACGGCCCCCGAGGTAAAACGGGTGCTGCGGATAATTCCCGGCGCCTTGATCAAAGGGCTCTATTCAAAAAACCCGGCCGGGGTTTAGCCCATAAATCTGTGGAGTATAAAACGGAGCCGCTATGAACATTAATCCCTTTGACCTTTTGAAAAATGCCGAAAAAATACAGGAGCAGATGAGTTTTTTTCAGGAAAAACTTGGTTCCATAAATACCACCGGCTCCTCGGGCGGCGGCATGGTAGAGATAGACCTGAACGGGAAAATCGAAGTTATCGCGGTCAGGATTGCGCCGGAAGCAATGGAGGGCGGCGATACGGAAATGCTTCAGGACCTTATCATGGCTGCCTTCGCCAATGCCCTTGAAAAAGTCAGGGAAGAAATAAACCGCGAAATGGGCGCTATGGCGGGAAGCCTCGGAATTGCGGGAATCCCGGGTATGCCCGGCTGTCCCGGCGGCTTTCCGGGGGTTTCATGAGTCTTAATCAGAACGGCGGCCCCAATGCCCTTGACCGGCTGGTGACGCTGCTCTCCAAGCTTCCCGGCGTGGGGAAAAAAAGCGCCGGCCGCATAAGTTATCATATTCTTGACAGCGATCCTTCCTATGCCCGGGCTCTTGCCGGGGAGCTTGCCGGGCTGCACCAGGCGATCCGCCGCTGTAGTAATTGCGGCAGTTTTACCGAAACCGACCCCTGTCCCATCTGCGCTGACCCGGGCAGGGATCATTCAATTATTTGCGTTGTCGAACGCGCCCAGGATGTACGGATTATTGAGGAGTCCCGCGAATTTCACGGCCTTTTTCATGTGCTGGGCGGTCTTATCGCGCCCCTTGAAGGCCTGGGGCCGAACAGCCTTTCCATAGGGCAGCTTGTCGCCCGGCTTCGCGGGGACAATGTAAAAGAACTCATCCTTGCCCTTAATCCTACCGTCGAAGGCGATACCACCGCCCTCTATCTGCAGAAGCTGCTCAAGGATTTTCCTGTCGAGGTAACCCGCCTTGCCTCGGGCCTCCCCGTAGGCGGCGATCTTGAATACACCGACCGCCTGACGCTTTCGCGGAGTTTCCGCGGCCGGGTGAAGGTGTGAAAGTGTAAGGAGTATAAAGCATGTTGTTATTCAGTAATTCTATCCGGTCTAAACCGTTTCTCTGCGCCGTTTTTGGCGGCCTGTTCCTGGCGCTGACGGCGGAAACAGCCCTTGGCGCGCCGGGCGACGCGGCGCTGGGCAACGGTCTTTTTGCCCGGATCTCAACCAGCCGCGGCGATATTGTGGTGCGCCTGGAATTTCAAAAAACGCCCCTTACGGTCTGTAACTTCGCGGCCCTTGCCGAGGGGAAAATGACCGCCGCCGGGGGCAAGCCCTATTACAACGGCCTTACCTTTCACCGGGTAATTTCCCGGTCCAACGGAGATTCCGAGGATTTTATGATCCAGGGCGGCGATCCCCTGGGGAACGGCCGCGGCGGGCCCGGTTACCGCTTTCCCGATGAATTTGACCCAAGCCTTAAACACGAGGGGCCCGGAATTCTCTCTATGGCAAACGCCGGGCCGGGAACCAACGGAAGCCAATTTTTCATTACCCTTGTTTCCACGCCCCACCTTGACGGGAAGCACACTGTTTTTGGCAGAGTGGCGGAGGGCCAGAATGTAGTGAACTCTATCAAACAGGGTGACAGGATCGAAAGAGTAACCATTATACGCAATGGCCCTGCGGCGAATGCCTTCAAGACGGATCAGGCGGCCTTTGACAATCTGCTCAAAGAAGCCGTCGCCGCCGCGGAAGCCGGGGCAAGGGCCCGGCGCAGCGCGGATCTTGCGCTGATAAATTCAAAATATCCCAATACTACCCAAACGCCTTCGGGAGTCCGCTACATAATTCAGAAAGAGGGAACCGGCGCCAAACCAACGGCGGGCAGGACGGTACGGGTAAACTACAAGGGGTCGTTGCTTTCGGGGCAGGTCTTTGACGGCTCCGAGTTTCACGGCGGCCCCCTTGAATTTCAGGCCGGCGTCGGCAGGGTAATACCCGGCTGGGACGAAATGATCCTGGACATGAAGATTGGCGAAAAACGGCTGGCCCTTATTCCGCCGGAGCTTGCCTACGGCGACAGATCTGTGGGAAACGACACTATCCCCGCGAACAGCTTCCTTGTTTTCGAAATGGAGTTGGTGGGAATAAAGTGAAGCCCTGAAAGCGTCGATCCTGTCAACACCGGCCGGTATAATCAACAACCGCGCGGCAGAGTAGTTGCTTACGCAACATCAAGGGCGGGGTATTAAACCTTCAACACGAATAAATTTCCTAGTCAAGGGCCGTTGCTATACGTTCCAGCATGGCAATATAATGGGTAGCGGTTCCCGCCTTTTCCGCCAGTTTTGACTGAGTAAGCTTCAATTGATATAATCATACAAACATTGTATACTCAAAAACAAGGAGTATTTTATGGCAGTTTCGACGGTAAATATATCTTTTCAGGAAGAATTATTGGAACAGATTGATAAAATTGCCCAAAATGAGGCAAGAACCCGGTCTGAACTCATAAGGGAAGCGGCAAGAATATATATAGAAAGAAAAAAGAAGTGGGGAAGTATTTTTTCCTATGGGGAAAGTTTATCGTCAAAATATAAATTTACCGAAGAAGATGTTACCGATGAAATAAAAAAATACAGGGAAAGTAAAGCCGGAAAAAATATTCCCTGACAATCTGAAATTGTCAGGGAATTCCGATTATAATTGTTTGTCAGGCAACGAATTAGACAATTCCTTGCCTGACAAACTCAAATCTATGGAGTATAAAGGAAAGTAGTATTGGATGCCAACATATTTATATCCTCGTTTTTCTGGGGCGGCAATCCAAGGAAGGTTTTGGAACGGGTTATAGCCGGAAAAGATGAAATATTTATTACGAAAGAAATATTGGACGAAATTAATGATGTAATGGGGCGGCCGAAATTTCACGCGGACGGAAATGAAATAAATTATTTCATAAATTCAATTGAAGAAATTGCCAATAAAATTGTTTCTAAAAGGCGAATTAATAATGGCAGTAGAGATAAAAAAGATAATAAATATATTGAATGTGGAATAACCGCTCATGCGGATTATATAATATCCGGGGATTTACATTTACTGGAAATGAAAAAATATGGAAATATAAAAATTGTAACGGCAAAAGAATATTTAGAAATGACAAAATAGCGCAAACTTCGCTTTGTGGGGTTTTCTTCCTCATTCTCCCCGGACAAGCTTATATTTTTCGTCCCTTATTTCAAAATTCCCTTCAAGGCCGCCGGTAATCCTTACCGAAAGGTCCTCCAAAATAAAAATCGCCTCAATGCCGGGCAGGGATTCTGCCAGGGCTCTGCCCTTTTCGTAGCCCAGGGCAAAAACCGAGGTGGAAAGACCGTCGGCGTCTATGGATGCGGGGGCGGTAATCGTAACCGAAAGGAGGCCCTTTTCCACCGGGTAGCCGTCCGCCGTGGAAAGGATGTGATGATAGCGCCTGCCGCCGGATTCAAAAAAGCGCTCGTAGACGCCGCTTGTTACAATGCTTTTATCCCGCACCGAAAGCACGCCGATATACGCGCCCCTTCCCCCCAGGGGGTCCTGCACGCCGACGCGCCAGGCTTCCGTTTCGCTGCGGGAGCCAAGGGCGAGGATATTGCCCCCCAGGTCGAAGATGGCCCGTTTTACCCCGCCTTCGGCGGCAAGCCGCGCCGCTTCGTCGGCGGCGTAACCCTTGGCGATGGCCCCCAGATCCAACGCCATGCCCTGCCGCTTCAAAAAGACCGTCCCCGCTTCCCGGTCTATGGCAAGATCCCTCCAGTTCACCAGGGCCAGGGCTTCCTCACTCTCCTGTTTTTCGGGAATCCTTTCCGCGTCGGTGCCGATTCCCCAAAGCCTTACCAGGGGGCCTATGGTGGGATCAAAGGCGCCGCCGCTTAATTCCGCGTAGTAAAGGGAGCGTTCCAATACATCAATCAGGCCGGCGCTCACCTTCACCGGCGCGGCCCCGGCGTTCCGGTTTATCCGCGCCACCTCCGAAACCGCCATGCCGCCGGGCGGCTCCTGAAGCCCGGACGATCCGGTTCTCATGGTTCTGTCAATTTCCCTGATTCGGGAAAAAACGCGCGTGTAGAGGGCCTCCGAGCCGTATTCATACAGATTAATCGTGCAGACCGTACCCAGCGCAAATTCCATCCGGGCCGGCGGCGCCTTGGCGCAGGCCGCGGAAAAGAGGCACCACAAAAGACAAGCAAGGGGCAGCGTGCCCGGCCTTTCCAGTTTTTTCATTGTAGATATTTTGAACAGTTTATATTACTATCATATCATGGATAAGGTCAGCGGCAATACCGGGCTTGTGGGCAAAAAGATTTTTTTTCTCCATCCTTCGGCGGTGGTACAGAACAAAGTTGTGACAGAACTGATCCAGCAGGAATTCGAAGTATACATAATCAAGCAGCACGATAAAGTCAAGCAGCTTTTAAAGAGTTACCCGGACTCTATTGTTTTTGCGGATATAGACGAATGGATGTCCGAGAAAAACTGGGAAGCCTGGATACGGGAAGTCCTGGGTGATCCGGAAACAAGCGGCGCTGCCATAGGCATTCTTTCGGCAAATGACGACGATCTGCTTCAGCGCAAATATATTAACTCCGTCCGGGTTCGGTGCGGATACACGGTACTCTGTTCAGACCTCAACGTTTCAATCAATTATATCCTGGAAATACTCAAAGCGGCGGACGCCAAGGGCCGGCGCAAGTATATCAGGATAACCACCGAAAATATGACCAATACCACGGTGAACTTTCCCGTAAACGGTACTTTCGTAAACGGTCTTATCAAGGACATCAGCGTTGTCGGTTTTTCCTGTACCTTCGACAAAGATCCGGAGCTGGTCAAAAACACGCTCTTTAAGGATATCCAGATCAAGCTTCAGAGCCAGCTCCTCAAGGCGGAAGGCATTGTTTTTGGCTCCCGCATGGACGGGCTTGTCAAAATTTATGTGGTTCTCTTTACCCAGCGGATCGATCCGGCGGTAAGGACAAAAATCCGCAAATACATCCAGCAGAGTTTACAGGATAAGATGGATAACGATCTGAAATGAATAAGACGAAGATACCGCGAAGCAAGGGCGGTATCTTCGTTCTGTTCTCAGGGAAAGCTACGGCATGGGATCGGGCGGCAGGCCACGCCCCATAGAGCGTGCGAAACTTTGAGCACGTTGACGCTCTTACAGCAGCGCGGCGTGAGGCCCGATAAATGCTACAGCGTTGGATCAGGTGGCAGGCCGAATACCTTAATCCCCTCATCGGGGAAGCGCTCTTTAACACCCGCCACTGCCCTGCCAATGGCGCGGGCTTCATCTTCTTCGCACCAGATTACCACAACGAAATTTTCTTCCGGCCAGATGGCGTCGCCCATCCGGGGGCCGGAAGAGCCGACCCCCAAAATATTGGGGAACCTGGTGTAGTACTTGCCCACGCCGGCCGCTGCCAGGGCGTCAAGGACATTATCTTCCACCGAGTGGTTTGCAATTATTTCAATACGGATCATATACCGTCCCCCTCTGTCCGGGGCCGCAGGGCGCCTGCCGGCAGCTCAAAGGTTTTTGCGTCAGAATCGAAGGCCGGGAAACCCGCCGCCCCGTCGCTGCCGGTTGAAACAAAATTCGCCCCGGCCGCGATGTCCTTCCGCCATTTCTTTTTCTTCTCTTTTTTAAGCCCCGCGGCAATCCGTTCCCGCCGCGCCTCGGCCCGCGCGTCCCTGTCGTCGGAATGTTTGTTCATAATGGCGTAGACCGCCGGCATAAGGAACAGAGTCATCAGGGTACCGAAGGAAAGGCCGCCAAGAACGGTTTTGCCGATGGGGGCCACCAGTTCCGAACCCTCGCCGGGGGAAAAGGCCATGGGCACCAGGCCCAGAATCGTGGTCAGGGTTGTCATAAGAATGGGCCTGAGCCGGTTCCCCGCCGCTTCCACACAGGCGTCGTGGAGGGAAAGCCCCCGCTTGCGGAGCAGGTTGGTATAGTCCACCAGAACGATACCGTTGTTGACGATAACCCCCACCAGTACCAGGAGCCCCACCGCGGTGAGGATGTTAAAGGTGTCTCCGGTTATGAGGTAAATCGCCACAATGCCGATTACCGAAAGGGGAATGGTAAAAATGATGATGAAGGGATCACGGAAGGACTCAAAGAGGCTTGCCATAACCCCGAATACGAGGACCGCCGCCACCACAAGGATCAGGACAAACCGCCTCATCATCTTCATCATCTCCGCGTTGTCCCCGGCAAATTCGATGATAAGATCGTCCTCCGCGGGAATCTCCGCGGTGATCAAGGTCCGGACCTTGTCTTCAAGCTGGTTGAGTTTGGCGCCGGGAACCGCCCCGGCGGTCACATGGATCACCCGGCTCTGGTTTTCCCGGCTGATGGTCATGGGGCCGGTCCCTTCCTTGTAGGACGCGAAACTGGAAAGGGGAACCCGTCCGGCGGTTTGGCTGTTCACAAAGATATGATC
>JAISAK010000057.1 GCA_031266695.1 Treponema sp. | reverse complement strand
GGCGGCCTAAAGGCCGCCTACTTTTGTTCGGTACTGTGGTCGTTACCGGGCTCCGGGCGCTGTTACCTTCATTGAATTAACGCTCCTTACGGAGCGCTTTGTTGCGCCGGGCGCTGCTGCCTTTATTGAGTTAACGCCCCTTGACGGGGCGCTTTGTTCCGCCCCACATCATAAAAAAGACATACAAGGTTATAGACTTTGCTCTTGGCGCTATGAATGAAAAGAATATCTTCCATAGCGGAAGCGCCAAAGACGCCGTGAACGACTCTGGAATTCCCCGCCTGTGGAGGCGGATTCTACAGGCAAGTGAACGGTGGCTTTGGCGCTCCCGCGGGGGAATATCCTGTTTTCATTTGTATCGCTTGGGGTATAAATCTTACCTTGCATGTCTTTTGCACATAGCTTATTATAATTATATAAGGCAGGGAGCTGGCAGCCCTTACCCGGAAAATTTAAATTTGGGAGTATAAAAAGCAGGAATACCACATGTCTTCTCAATTTGATAAAGAAAAAACAAAGAAAAATATCGGCGTAATTCTTGATAAAGTCAAGAATGAAGCGGATCCCCGCTTATTAAACGAGTACCGCTCTCTCTTTAAAAAAGAAGTTTCCCTTTTCAGAAGATCCTGGTTTACCTCCTATCTTCTAATGCTTTACGATCAGGGCGCGTTGGGGCAGGGCGGCAGATTCCGCAAAACCGGTTTCCGCCCGGCCGAGAGCCGGGACGCTTCTTTCAGGCCCGGCAGAAAAAACGAAAATTCCGAAAACGGTTTCCGCGGCGACCCGGCGCGTTACCCCCTGCCCGAGGAAGAATCAAAATGGCTCTTTGTCGGCATAGGGCGAAACCGGCGGATTTTTCCCCGTGAAATACTCGGACTTATCGGCACAAAGGCGTCCGTTTCCAGGGAAGATATCGGCGCTATCCGTATACTGGACAACTATTCCTTTGTACAGGTGCGGGATACCGCGGCGGACCGAATTATTGAAACCCTGAACAGGACGAATTTCCGCGGGAAAACCCTCGTCGTCAATTACGCCAAAACCCGGAAAGAAGAAGCCGGTGAAGAAAGCGGGGCGGCGGATTCCGAAGCGGCGGACGAAGCGGGGTTCCCGCCGGAAAGCGTCCCCGGAGAATACGCTGAGTATGATTCAGAGCAGGGTGAGGATCATTCCGATAAAGAAAATATTTAACCCTATCCCCGACAGCAGGGCCAGCCAGGAGATTATTTCCAGCGTGTAAGCCTTGAGGGTATAACGCCGGGCGAGATCTTCGGGTTTTCCCGGCAGTACGCCGAAAGTGGCAAAGGGATCTTCCGGCTCCGAAGGCAGTTCGTGTCCGGGGCTTATCGCGCCGAACATATACCATTCATTGGTTTTTTGTTCGGGTATAAGGAGCGGCGCTTTTCCTTCCCGAACCGCGGGGGGCAGCGCGTCGAAGCGTATTGATCCGTACAGCTCGCCTCCGGGAAGCGTACAGCTTTCCTGCCCCGGCGCAAGGTATTTTTGGGGAAGGCGGGCCAAATCCCGAAAAGCGCGGAAAACACGGGCCTGCCACCAAAGCCGGTGATAGAGTACGGTGAAAAGGGCGCCGGGCGGCACGAGGGGAAGCAGAGGGGTAAAGAGGGCGACAAGAGCGACAATCACGGTCAGCCGGAAAGCAGGTCTTGAAAGAAAAGAAAGGGCGATAAGGATCTGGCAGATGGCTCCGATGATCATGGCGTAGGGCGTAACGTCGTTCCAGTATTCATTCCGGTGCCGTCCCGCCCGGATTGTCCGCACGGTTAATGAACGATCGGAGCCGTCGTAAAAAATAACCAGCAGCGGCGTTTCCCTGGTTGAAACAAAACTCCACCGCTCATTGCGAAACACCAGGGCGCCGCCGACAAAAACCCTGGCCCCCTCCGCGAGGGCCGAAACCCTGTCCCAGCGTATCTTTTCGGGCGCCTCTTCCCCCAGATCAAAGGATTCGATATTCTCCCCTCCCTCTTTCAAGGGAAGAAGATAGGTTTGAGCGTCGGTCAATGCCGCCGGAATGGTAAGATCCTCGCCCTGAATCCAAAGGGTATGCCCGTCGGTGACAGATTCCAGGCCGCCTATAAAACGGAATACGCCGCCCTCTTTTTCCAGACGCCGGCAGGTTCCGTAATCAAGGATGGGGTATAGCCGCAGATCGTCAAAACGCCTCCGGAACACGCGCCAGTTGTGGCGGCTGATAAAAGCCCCGGTAATGGGAACAATACCGTACCAGACAACAACCAGGGCGACGATTACTAGAAAATCATAAATCCTCAGGGTAATATTCCTCCGTGAGAGAAAAAACATTCAGCCATATCACGGTTGGGGAGATAGCCACCAACTGCTGGATCTACCCCCTCGGCGAAAACCCGGCAGGCGCGGCCTCCGCAAACCCGTACGCGCTTCCGCCGGGCTGCTCCGCCTGCGCGGTAATTGATCCCGGCGCGGAAGGCGGCAGGATCATTGCCCGCCTTAATCAACTGAAGCTTGTCCCTGTCTATATTTTACTTACCCACGGGCACTTTGACCATATCGCCGCTTTGCCGTCCCTGGCCGCGGCCTATTCGCCGCGGGGGGCGGGACAGGCTCCGGCATTCACGGCCAAAGGCGGGGCCGGAGCGGCGGCTCCGCTTATCGCGATTCATAAGGATGACGCCGAATATTTGGGGCCCGGTTCGTACTCTGTCCATTGCCGGAGTTTCACCGCGGCGGCGGGCGATGCCGCCTATGTGGATCAGCTCTGGGAAGATATGCCCTCCCCTGCCCGAACCCTCGAGGAAGGGGACGAAATAGGCCCTTTTACGGTGCTGCATCTGCCGGGGCATACGCCGGGAAGCATAGGACTCTGGGACAGGGACGCAAAGATACTTTTCAGCGGGGACACCCTCTTTTGCGGCGACTACGGCCGTACCGATCTTCCCGGCGGCAGCACGGCCCGGCTCGCCGCCAGCCTCCGGCGGCTGTTTGGCATGGACGGCGCTATCCGCGTCTGTCCCGGCCACGGGCCGGTCACCTTTATTGGGGATGAAGCGGCAAGGGGAATGATATAGAATGGTATAGAGGAATAGTATGAGCAAAAAATTTACCCATTTCGATTCTTCCGGCAGCGCGATAATGGTTGATGTTTCCGCCAAGGCGGTTACTTCCCGCGGGGCCTCCGCAAAAGGGCGCATTGCCGTCAATAAAGAAACCTTTGAAGCCATTAAGGGCGGAACCGCCAAAAAAGGAGACGTCCTCGGGGCCGCCAGGCTGGCCGGAATCATGGGCGCGAAAAAAACTTCGGAGCTTATTCCCCTTTGCCACCCGCTCAGTCTTGATACCTGTACCGTCGATTTTAAGCTTCCGGACGCGGCCGGCCCGGACGGCCTCTTTCGTATTGAAGCAAGCTGCGCCGTAAAACTTTCGGGAAAGACCGGCGCGGAAATGGAAGCCCTTACCGGCGTTTCAACGGCGTTGCTTACAATTTACGATATGTGCAAAGCCCTGGACAGAGCTATGGTAATAAGCGATATAAGGCTTGAAGAAAAATCAGGCGGAAGAAGCGGTTCTTACAAGCGAAAAAATGACGGACTCTTTTAACAGAATCATCGACTACCTTAGAATTTCGGTAACGGATCGCTGCAATCTGCGCTGCGTTTACTGTATGCCGCCTAACGGAGTAAGGCCGGTGCCCCATAGCGAGATTCTTTCCTTTGAAGAGATTCTCCGGCTGGCCGGAATCATGGCCGGCCTGGGGATCCGCAAAATAAAAGTAACCGGCGGCGAACCCCTGACGCGCAGGGGAACCGTTGACTTTATCCGAAGGCTGAAAAAAACGGAAGGCATCGAAAAAGTTACCATTACTTCAAACGGCGTACTGCTGGACGCCTGTCTGGAAGAACTTGTTGAAGCGGGGATCGACGGCATCAATATCAGCCTCGATTCCCTTGACCGCGAAACCTTTACCCGCGTTACCCGGGGCGGCAGCGGGGATTTTGCGCGCCTGCAGAATCTGCTTGGGCGGGTGAAAAATTTAAGCGCCCGGGAATCGGGCCGCCGGGTTCCGCGGAAGCAGGGCTGCCCTCCGGACGGCGCGGCGGCGCGGCGGCCGGTTTCGATAAAGATAAACTGTGTTCCCCTCCGCGGCATAAATGAGGAGGGCCTGGTCAACCTTGCGGCCATTGCAAAGGACAGCAATATCGCGGTTCGTTTTATTGAGCTTATGCCCCTTGGCTGCGCCGCCGGCCTGGAATTCATTCCCGGCCGCGAGGTTGCCGCGATACTGGAAAAAACTTTCGGCGAACTCAAGCCTTTTTTCGAAAAATTGGGCGAGGGCCCCGCGGTGTATTACAGCCTTGAAGGTTTTCAGGGTAAAATAGGCTTCATCAATCCACTAAGCCATAATTTCTGCGAAACCTGCAGCCGTCTGCGGCTCGGTTCCACGGGGATACTCATACCCTGCCTTGCCTGCGAAAAGGGCCTTGATCTGCGGACAAGGCTCCGCGGCGGCGCGGGGGACGAGGCGCTTGCACAGGCGATAGCCGAACTGGTTTCCCTAAAACCCGCACGGCATGCTTTTGGGGCAAAGGAAGACAAAAACGCGGCCGCCCGCGGTGATTGCGCTGCCGGCGCGGCGCGGGAAAATCAGGGCATGTTCAAAATTGGCGGCTAAGGGGGTCTTATGGGCATAGTCCGCGCTGTCTGCTTAAGTGCAGAAAAAGGAACCGCAAAACATAATATCGGCCGGGGGGAATTTGTCGCGGGCCACGGCCTTAGGGGCGACGCCCATGCCGGCAATTGGCACAGGCAGGTGAGTCTGCTCTCGCTGGACAAAATAAACGAATTCCGGGCAAAGGGGGCGCGGGTTGACGACGGCGCCTTCGGGGAAAACCTGGTAGTGGAGGGCATCGACTTCCGCGGCCTTCCGGTGGGGACAATTCTCCGCTGCGGCGGGGTTGTCCTTGAAATGACCCAAATTGGCAAAGAATGTCACAGTCATTGCGCCATTTTCAATGTTATGGGGGACTGCATCATGCCCAGAGAGGGGGTTTTCGCCAAAGTTCTCCGGGGGGGAATCATCAGCACGGGAGATGAAATGTATGCGGAGGAACCTTCGGCCGCGGTGTCTGCCACCGGCGCGGCAGGGCAAATCCCTGACGCCGCGGCGTCTGCCGGAGCGGAACAGGCCGGCGCCGCGGATTCCGGCGGCCCTGCCTGCCGGCTCTGGATTATCACCGCAAGCGACAAAGCTTCCTGCGGGGAGCGGGAAGACGCAAGCGGCGCCCTTATTCGGGAAATAGCCGGGGCCGCGGGCTACAAAACCGTGGGCTATACCCTGCTGCCGGACGATCAAGAGGGCCTTGAAAATGAAATGAAAAAAATCTGCGATGGGGGGTTTGCGGATCTTGTCCTTACCACGGGAGGCACCGGCCTTTCGCCCCGGGACAGAATGCCCGAGGCGACGCTGGCGGTGGCGGAGCGGCTTGTACCGGGCATACCGGAGGCCCTGCGGGCCCAGGGCATGGGCATCACCAACCGCGCCATGCTCAGCAGGGCGGCGGCGGCAATCCGGGGCAGAACCCTGATCATTAATCTTCCGGGCAGCCCCAGGGCTGTTCGGGAAAACCTGGAATACATCATCGCCGAGCTGGGTCACGGCCTGGACATTTTAACCGGCCGCGGCGGGGACTGCGCCCGTCCTTAATCCTTTGAAAAACCGCAGCCCTTGGGGATTTTTCACGCCTCAAGGCAGCGCGGGCAATAGACTTAATCCCGGAATCGTCATTATGATAAATGAATCGGTTTCAATAATGAATGGATTAAAGGAGGCGCTGTGATGGCAATCCCGGCGGAGGAAATAACAAAAGTAGTGGAATCCTATCCAAAAGACAGACGGCATAGTCTGGCTATTCTGCAAGACCTTCAGCGCAAATTCGGCTATATACCGCGCGAAGGATTTGATATCCTCGCCAAATATCTGGAAATAAAAACAGCGGCCCTCTATGCAATGGCAACCTTCTATCGGGCGTTGAGCCTTAAGCCCAAGGGCAGGCACGTCATCAAGGTATGCGACGGAACGGCCTGCCATATCCGCGGCTCTTCAATTTTGCTGGATTCCCTCAAGCGGGTACTCGGCGTCAAAGCCGGCGAAACAACGGCGGACAAAGTGTTCTCCGTGGAAACCGTCAACTGCCTCGGCGCCTGCGCCATTGGGCCGGTAATGGTTATCGACGAAGACTACCATCCCAAGGTAAAGCCCGATGAGGTGGAGAAGATACTCGACGCTTACCGGAAAAAGGAGCAGCCCAATGGATAAACTGATTCTGGTATGCTGCGGAACAGGCTGCGCCGCCAACGGCGCCTTTGACATTCTCAAGACCTTTGAGGAGGAGATAAAAAAAACCGGCGCTGCCGCGGGCCTTATGCCAAAGATAAAAGAAACCGGCTGCCACGGACTCTGCGAAGAAGGCCCTGTGGTAAAGATACTTCCCGATGATGTTTCCTATTACCGGGTCAAAACCGCGGACGTCCCGGAGATTCTCGCGGGGATAGCGTCGGGCGGCGTTGTTGAACGGCTCCTTGGCAAAGACAACGAAGGAAGGTCCGTCCGTTCCGAAAAGGAACACCCCTTCTACGCACGGCAGATGAGAATTGCCCTCAGAAACACCGGCAGGATAGAACCCTGGTCTGTGGAAGATTATACAAACCGGGACGGCTACAGGGCCCTCGGAAAAGCCCTGACTATGGATCCCGAAAAAATTATTGACGAGGTGGAAAAATCCGGCATCAGGGGCCGGGGCGGCGCGGGCTTTCCCACCGGCCGCAAGTGGCGGCAGTGCGCGGGTTTTCCGGAACAGCCCAGGTACGTGGTCTGCAACGGCGACGAGGGAGACCCCGGCGCCTTTATGGACGGCGCGGTTCTTGAGGGAGACCCCCACAGCGTTATCGAAGGTTTGTGCATCGCGGCCCTGGCCGTAGGCGCAAGCGAAGGCTTTATGTATATCCGCGATGAATACGATCAGGCGTTGCGCAGCATGTTTAAAGCCCTGGAAGCCGCCCGTAAAAGCGGCTACCTGGGCAGGAACATCCTCGGCAGCGGCAGGGATTTCGACATATCCGTGGTACGGGGAGGAGGCGCCTTTGTCTGCGGCGAGTCCTCGGCGCTCATGGCTTCCATTGAGGGGCGGGTGGGCGAACCCCGGACAAAATATATACGTTCCGTTCAGCGGGGTCTCTGGGATAAACCTACGGTACTTAACAATGTGGAAACCCTGGCGAATATCCCCTACATCATCCTTCACGGCGGGGATCATTTTAAAAGCGTCGGCGTTGAAACAAGTTCCGGAACCAAGGTCTTTTCCCTGGTAGGAAAAATCAGGCGAACCGGCCTTGTGGAGGTTCCTATGGGAACGATCCTCAGAGAGCTTATTTTTGATATCGGCGGCGGCATTCCCGGCGGAAGGGAATTCAAGGCGGTGCAGACCGGGGGCCCCTCCGGGGGCTGCATACCGGCTTCCCTGCTTGATCTTAAGCTTGATTTTGACAGCCTCAACAAATACGGCTCCATGATGGGTTCGGGCGGAATCATTGTTATGGACGATCGTACCTGCATGGTAGAGGTAGCCCGTTACTACACCAATTTTCTTACCGAGGAAAGCTGCGGTAAATGTACTCCCTGCCGGGAAGGGCTGAGGCACATGCTGAGAATCCTCACCGGCCTGACCACGGGCCGCGGACGCGAAGGCGATATTGAACTGCTTGAAGAAATCGGCGAAACCATGCAGGGGGCATCTCTCTGCGGACTTGGTAAAAGCGCCCCCAACCCTGTCCTGAGTACGATTAAATATTTTCGCAGCGAATACGAGGCCCACATCAGGGACAAAATATGTCCCGCGGGGATATGCCCCAGCCTTACCCGCTTTATGATTAACGAATCCGCCTGCAAAAGCTGCGGCCAGTGCGCCAAAGCCTGCCCCGTGTCGGCCATTGTCATGGACGGTTCCCGGCCGCCGGATTCGGCGGGGGCTTCCGGCCGGAAGGGCGGGCCTTACCGCATCAACAGCGCGGTATGTATCTCCTGCGGAAGCTGCCGCAGGGCGTGTAAATTCGACGCGGTGTATACCGAAGGGAGGCAGAGTGTATGCCGGGTTTAATCAAGGTTAAAATCAACAGCAAAGAATATGAAGCTCAAAAGGGCGAGTACATACTTGAAGTTGCCCGCCGCAATGAAATTTTTATCCCCAGTTTTTGCCACCATGAAGCGCTTTCCGGCCTTGGCTGCTGCCGGGCTTGCGTAGTGGAGGTAAACGAGGGCGGGAAGCCGCGGGTAGTTGTGTCCTGCGTGTATCCCCTCAGCAAAGACTGCGAGGTTTATACGGAAAGTGACAAAATTAAACGCCTGCGCCGCAATATACTGGCCCTGCTCCGCAGCCGGGCGCCCCGGAGCAGCCGCATAGCGTCGCTTTGCGAAATGTACGGAGTACCGGACGACGCGCGCTTCTCCCTTTCCGCGGAGGCCCCGGAGGCCGCGGGTTCGGGAAGCGCGGCTGCCCGGGCCGGCGCGGCGCACGCAAATACAGCGGCCGGCGCGGAAAAAAACCGCCTGGCGGATTCGTGCATACTTTGCGGGCTTTGCGCGGAAGCGTGCGCAAGGCTCGGCAGCGGCGCCATCTCGTCCGTAGGCAGGGGAGTGCAGAAAAAAATCTCCACCCCCTACGATGAAGCTTCCCCGGACTGCATGGGCTGCGGAAGCTGCGCGGCGGTCTGTCCTACCGGCGCCATCGAATGTACCGAACAGGACGGCCTGCGCAGTATCTGGGGCAAGGATTTTGAACTGGTTCACTGCGATAGCTGCGGACCGACCTTTGCGAATGATGAGGAAATTGGGGGGAGCGGG
>JAISAK010000365.1 GCA_031266695.1 Treponema sp. | reverse complement strand
TCCGGCAGCCCGGCGGGAAGCCCCGGTCCTGTCGGACCCCCTGTCGGACCCCCTGCCGGACCCCCCGTGGGCCCCTCCGCGGATCCCTCCGCCGGGAAGAAGGGGCACCTTATGCTTGGCTTTGCCGCGGCGCCTTCCTGGAACGGCTTTCTTACGGGCGGAGATATTGTCCGGGGCGTAGCCGGCCAACTCAGGCTGGGAGCGGAAACCTACACCTTCAGGACTCCCATGATCTTCGGCCTGGAACTGAGGCCCGAATGGGACGGCGCCCTGGGCGTCTTCCGGATTCCCATCACGCTTTCCTGGGGCCTTGACGATAAATTTCGCGTTTTTTTGGGGCCGGTTTTCAGTTTTGGCAACGCGGTGCTTAAAACCGCGGACGGCAACCGCTACTACAGCGGGGGAACCGCCTGGATCGGCGCTATTGGCATAAACGCCGCCCCCTTTTCCTTCAAAATCGCGAAGGGGGAACTCGCCCCTTACGCGGAGCTGGCATGGCAATCCTATTTCAGCGACAACGACGAAGTAAACCTCAACGCCGACTTTGCCGCGGGACTCCGCTTTTCTACCGGACTCCGGTATACCTGGAAATTCTAACGGCGCGGACCAAAATGAAGAACCTCGGGGCAAGCCCCGAGGTTCTTCGTTGGATAGGAAATTTATAGTACTGGTGGGGTCCATACCCCGATCCAAAGATCGGTTACGACTTTTTCAGTGGTAATGAATTTAACCGAGGCAAGCTCGAACCTTCGGTTCGGCGGGGTATGGACCCCCGCCTTCCCAATCAGGCAGCTACTCTATATACATTAAGAATTTTAACCACGAACAACACAAACACAACGAACCAGGGATTACAGTGCACAAGTTCGTGTTTTTCGTGTGGTCGAACCGAAGGTTCGTCGTGGTAAATTTCTTCGTGAGATCCGCGCCTTCGCCGGGGAGGGGAATTTTTCGGTCTTGGTTAAAAAAAAACCCCCCAGGAAAAGGAGGTGAGGAAACCTGGAGGGCGGCCTGACAATATGACGGCTGACAAACAGAGATGAATAAAACCGTTATAGATGATTGAATGATAAGCTGGTGTTGAAAAACTCATCTAAATCACATCATCAGTCTATCTTAAACTTAACGTTTTTTGTCCCTTCGGTCAAGGTTTTTCGTAAAAAAACTGATAAAATCTGTCATAAATTTTTGTATCATTTTGACACAATAATTAGCCTTCCAAGGAGGAACCTCCCCGCCTCGGAGAACATGGAGATGTATAGGAGGAGGAAATGAACCGCAAAGTCAAAGAAGGCGAATAAGTTTTTGCTCTCAAGCCTTTTTTTCTACGCCCCTATTACATTTATTCCGTACTGTGGCATTTGCGGGGGCTCCCACCGTGCCGCCTTTAAGCTCTCAACATGTTTACACATGCTTTTGTGGGTGTCCTTTTTCGACTTCTTCGACTTTGTGGTAATAATTGTTAAATTGCTGGCCAGGATCACCTTTGCCTTGTAAAGCAAAGAAATACGTGATAAATTAGTATCTGTCCGTAAAGCCGGTTTTGTGGGCAGACCGCGGATTTTTTCCCAATACAAATTTATGGCAAAACAGATACTGGTAATAGATGATAATCTCACAAGCCTCAAGCAGATAGGCGCGCAGCTGGCTTCTCATTACGAGGTTTCTCTCGCGAAGTCCGGGGCAATGGCGCTGCAAATATGCAGGCAGGAAAGGCCCGACCTTATCCTTCTGGATGTGGAAATGCCGGAAATGGACGGCTTCGAGACCATTGCCCGGCTCAGGGAAGATTCGGGCCTTAAACAGATTCCGGTTATTTTTCTTACCGGCAACCATGACGCCGCCACCGAGATCAGGGCTCTTGAATCGGGGGCGATGGATTTTATTACCAAGCCCGCCAACAACGACATCCTGTTCCACCGGCTGGAACTGCACCTTCAGTTTGCCGCGTATCAGTGTTCCCTGGAAAATACCGTAAAGGAGCTTGAGAACAGCATCGTTACCTCCTTTGCGGAACTCATTGAATGTAAAGACGATAACGCGGGAACCCACGTGCTGCGGGCGGGCAAATACGTGGAGATTCTGGGCAGGGAACTGCTGGCGGCGGGAACCTTTGGGGACGAACTTAACGAAGCCGACCTTGATATGATTGTCCGGGCGGCCCCGTTTCACGATGTCGGCAAGGTCGGAATCAGCGATATGCTGCTGCTTAAGGAAGGGGCGCTTACCGGGGAAGAGTACGAGGAGGTCAAAAAACATACCCTTATCGGGGCGCGGTTCCTTGACGCTATTTACACGCGGACCCCGGAACAGCATTACCTTAAATTCGCAAAGATGATTGCCGAAAGTCATCATGAAAAATACGATGGTTCCGGGTACCCCCACGGTTTAAAGGGAGACGACATTCCCCTCTGCGCCCGGATCATGATGGCGGCGAATGTGTACGACGGCTGTATCACGGAAAGGGTCTACCGAAGGGCCCTGAGCCACGAAGAAGCCTGCGCCGTTATTTTTGAGGGAAAGGGGACATGGTTTGATCCCCGGATTGTGGAGGTCTTTAAAGGAGTTGCGGATCAGTTTGCCCGCCTCAAAGTATCCGTGGAGCCCCTGGTAAAAATTCAGGGAAGGAACCTCCGTTATGGGTGAAAGATCCCCGTCGAAAATACTGGTGGTGGACGACAATCTGTCGAGCCTCAAACAGATAGGCGCCCAGCTTGGGGAAAGCTACGAGGTTTCCCTGGCAAAATCAGGCGCCCTGGCCCTGCAGATCTGCGTACAGGAAAAACCCGATCTTATTCTTCTTGACGTTGAAATGCCCGGCATGGACGGTTTTGAGACTTTGAAACGGCTCAGGCTGAACCGTTACCTGGGAAGCATTCCGGTTATTTTTCTTACCGGCAACCACGACACCGGAACCGAAGTCCGGGGGCTGCAATCGGGGGCCCGGGACTTTATCACCAAGCCGGTGGAAAAGAGCATCCTGCTGCACCGGATAGAACTGCACCTGCGCTTTTCCGCCTATCAGTCCCAACTGGAAAACACGGTGGCGAAGATGTCGGACAGTGTCGCCCTGGCCTTCGCGGAGCTTATCGAATGCCGGGATGAAAATACCGGGGAGCATGTGGCCCGGACAAGCAAATATGTGGGGATGCTTGGCCGCAGGCTGATGGACCAGGGGCTTTTCTCCGACGAGCTTAATCCCATAGACCTGGACATGATGGTCCGCGCCGCGCCCTTTCACGACATCGGGAAAATCGCCGTGAGCGACCGGATTCTTCTCAAGCCCGACCGGCTGGATGACGAGGAGTTTACCATTATGAAACGGCATACCGTCATCGGCGAGGAAATTCTGAAAAATATGCTGGCCCGTACCCCCACCCAGCAGTACCTGCACTACGCCAGGATGATTGCCGCTTCCCATCATGAGCGGTACGACGGAAAGGGCTACCCCCGGGGCCTTGAGGGAGACGCAATTCCCCTCTGCGGGAGGATTATGGCGGTGGCGGATGTGTACGACGCCCTTGTGGACGACAGAGTGTACCGCCGGGGCATGAGTCACGGCGAAGCCTGCCGAATCATAAGCGCCGGAAGGGGAACGAGTTTTGACGCGCGGATTATAGACGTCTTTGAGGCAATCAATGAAGAATTGGCCGAAGCGGCCAAAAAGAAAAGAGGAGGAAGCTATGATTAAAATGCTTACCGCGTTTACGGAAGAGATCGATGATGTTGAAGGCTCTGTATCGGATCTGCTGGGACAGTTGGATTTGGATCGTAAGCGTCTGGCCAATTCCCTGGGGATCATACACTGCTTCAGCGATTTTGTAGACAGCGGGGTGGTCAAGGCCCTTTCCGCAAAGATCCCCTTTGATACGGTGGGTTGTACCACCATGAGCGCCTCGA
>JAISAK010000350.1 GCA_031266695.1 Treponema sp. | reverse complement strand
CCGTAAAAATCATCAGGGCCGTGGTAGCCCTTCAGAATCTCATCCAGAACTTCTTTTGAAAAGGCCATACTTTCTCCTTATAGTAGTATAGCCGTTTACACAAAATTTATTACAAGTTCCAACTATAATTAAACCAAAACGAAGACTGTATGCGCTTCGGGGCCTAAAGGCTCCTCAACCCGCCCACGGCTAGGTCAATCGCTTCGCTCATTCCCACGCAAAACCTCCGTCACATTGCGCAGACGGCTCGGGCTACAGCCGGAACGTTAGGCGCTGGTTTTGGTCTTTTCGCCGGAAGCCCCGGACGAACCCTTGTCCCCCGCTTTTCCGCCGGAGCCGCCGGTTCCCTTCTCTCCCGTGTTCCCGCCGCCCTTGTCGGCGGAAGCGCCGGCCGAAGCCGCGGCGGGGGCCTTGTCCGCGCCCGCGGAAGACCCGCCGGAATCCTTTGAGGGCTTGGCCTTTGCGCCGGCCGAAGCCTTTCCCTTATCGGTGACATAAAAACCGGAACCCTTGAAAATAACCCCGCTTCCGCCGTTGATCAGCCTGCGGACTTCCTTTCCGCACTTAGGGCAACTCTTGAGGGGATCGTCACTCATGGCCTGAAAGGTTTCAAAACTATACCCGCAGCTTTTACACTCGTACTCGTAGGTAGGCATGATCGTATTTTCCTTATATGCTGTCACTTTGTGAATATACCGAAAAAAGGCTGAAAAGTAAAGCTATCTCCCTTCCGCGTAAGGGGGCGGTTTTTATATTCAGCCTGCTTCCGTCCTGAACAGGGGGATTGGCAAAAAACACCGCCGCCAGAGCGGAAAAGCCCTCGCCGCCGGAAAAGTCGGAAGCGAAGATCCTGGTCATGGAAATGAGCGTTGCCAAGGCCCTGGCCTGGCTCGGTTCCCTTGTCTCTATCCTAAGCAGAGCCTCGTAACGAGGTTCCCCGCCGCCCTCCGTCCCGCCGGAGGTTCCGGGGGCCGAAGGGGCCTCCTCCGTCTCCGCAAAGGGAAAGAGGCTGACGTACATCCGCTCGGCCGGTATTCGCAGGGGCAGTTCCATAGCCTCAAACAGCCGGCTGATTGTATCCCCCGGCTTTTCAAGCCAGCAGGAAAGAAGCGCCCCCCTGCGGAATTCGTTGAAGTCCGGAGGCGTCAGGGCTCCCGAAAGGGTAAAGGGATCGCAGGGATTTTCACTGCGGGAGAAGGCCCCGTAAACCTGCCTTGTATTCAGGGCAAGGGAAATGCGGCTTGCGGGGGAAAAACGGTAAACGGCGCCGGTTACGGAGCGCTGCTTTTTCCATTCCCTGCTGAAATTCAGGGCCATGCCCGCGGAACCGGGGTAGGACCCCCAGGACACAAATTGATAACGCCGGCCGCTTTCCGCCGGGTACAGGGCGGCCACCGCGGTCTTTGTCCTCTCAAACATCCGCTTTATCCGCCTGTCGCCAAGTTCCGGCGGGAGAATATCTTTAAGCGCCGGGGCCGCGCCCGGAACGTCAATAAAAAGATAGGCCAGAGCGCCCGGCTCCAGCGGTATAAACTCCCCGCCTCCCAGCACCGGATCGGGTATTCCCGGCGCCGAGGCGCAGGAAAGGACAAGGCCGAGAAAAACAAGACTGCCGAACAGACCCGCGCTTTTTCCGGTGTAACCGATAATATTTTTCATCATTTCCCTTTATGAATATTTATACCATGTTCAGCTTTTCGATTTTTACAAACCAGGTCTCGTCCCCCGCTTCAAGGGGAATCTGCCCCCCGGTCTTTCCCCAGACAGTTTCGGCGGCAAGGGTTTCCGAAGCAGCCATGCCGGAAAATATATCCCAGGCTTCCTTCAAAGAGTCGGAGCCGAAAACCAAAAGCCTGATACGGTCGGTAACGGCCAAATTCATTTCCTTGCGGGTATTCTGAACCCCCCGGATAAGATCGCGTATATCGCCTTCCCTGGAAAGCTCCCCGGTAATTTCCGTGTCAAGGCCGACCGTCAGGGTTCCTTCGTTGAGTACCCGGAGGTTTGCCTTTTCCCTGCGTCTAAGGTCGATTTTGTCCGCGGTGATCTCCACCGTCCGTCCCGCCGCCTCAATGGAAAGGGCGGCCCCCTCCAGAAGACCCCGTATCTCCGCCTGGCTCAAGGTTTCAATCCGGGCGGCCGCGGCCTTCATGTCCCGGCCCAGTTCCTTGCCGAGAACGCGGAAATTGGCCTTTACCTCGTATTCCACCAGGTCTTCCTCGTTGTCCCGGAAGATCACCTCTTTGACGTTAAGCTCCTCCCGGATAATGTCCGCCATTTCGAGGAGAACCTTTTTTTCCTCCGCCTTTCGCGTAACAAGTTCCACCATCCGCAGGGGCTGGCGGACTTTGATATTGTACTGGGAGCGGAGGGAGCGGCCCAGGGAAACCGCGCGCCTGACCGCGGCCATGCGGAATTCCAGATCCCGGTTCCGCCGCTCCTCCCGGGGCACGGGGAAGTCCGCCAGATGCACCGATTCCGGATCATCGGCGGCCCGAAGGTTCTGCCTAATCGCGTCGGTGGTAAAGGGCATAAAGGGAGCCGCCACGGTGATCAGGGTTTTGAGCGCGGCGTAGAGGGTTCCGTAGGCTTCGATTTTGTCCGTATCGTTTTCGCCGCTTCCGTCAACGGAAGCACGCCAGAAACGGCGGCGGGAGCGGCGGATGTACCAGTTGTTGAGGAGGTCGATAAATTCGAGGATGGGATCTACGGCCCTGGAAAGATCGTAGG
>JAISAK010000332.1 GCA_031266695.1 Treponema sp. | reverse complement strand
GGAACTTGCTGACCGCCTTGTAACCGCTATCCTTTTCCATATATTTCCTGCTTATTTTGCGGCGGCTTTCTTGTCCGAGCCCGAATGTCCCCGGAATATCCGGGTGGGAGAAAACTCGCCAAGCTTATGACCGACAAGGTTCTCCGTAATATATATGGGAACCCAGGTTTTGCCGTTATATACGGAGATAGTCGCACCTACCATTTCGGGAATAATGGTGGAACACCGGGAATAGGTCTTGATCATTTTCCTGTCCCCGGACTTGCTTAACTCCAGTACCTTCTTGTACAGGCTCTTCTCAATGAAGGGCCCCTTCTTGATTGATCTTGACATACTCCCTTCCTACTTCTTCTTTCCGCGGCTGACGATAAACCGGGACGAAGGTTTGTGCTTCTTCCGTGTTTTAAATCCCTTTGTAGGCTTACCCCAGGGGGTAACGGGATGAATACCCTTGCTTTTGCCTTCGCCGCCTCCGTGGGGGTGATCCACGGGATTCATTGCCATACCGCGAACCGTCGGACGCACGCCGAGCCAGCGTTTGCGGCCGGCTTTCCCGATTTGTACGTTCATGTGGTCTTCGTTGCCGACAACCCCGATGGTGGCGCGGCATTTTTTGAAAATCATGCGCATCTCGCCCGAAGGAAGTTTAAGGGTCACATAATCCCCTTCCTTGGCCGCAATAAGGGCTCCGGTTCCGGCCGAACGGGCCATTTGCCCGCCCTTGCCTAGGGTAAGCTCTATATTGTGCACCGTAAAACCAAGGGGAATATTTTCCAGGGGAAGGGTGTTTCCCGGCTCAATGGGGGCATCAGGGCCGCTCAGTATCTTTGCCTTAACCGCAAGCCCCTTGGGGGCGATAATGTAACGCTTTTCGCCGTCCGCGTACTTGACGAGGGCGATATTGGCGCTGCGGTTGGGATCGTATTCGATACTGGCCACCGTGCCGGGGACGCCCGTCTTGTCCCGCTTGAAATCAACCGCGCGGTAAAGCCGCTTATGGCCGCCGCCCTTATGGCGCACGCTGATCCGTCCAAAGCTGTCCCGGCCCGCCCGCTCTTTTCGTCCTGAGGTAAGGGATTTTTCGGGTTTAACGCCTTTGGTCAACTCGGAAAAATCCAGGCTTTGCCAGGCGCGCATGCCCGGCGTCACCGGTTTGTATGTTTTGATTCCCATGATACTCCCTTACACGCCCTCAAAGATGCTTATCTTCTCATCCTTGGGAAGGCGCACAATGGCCTTCTTCCAGGAAGAGGTGTACCCCGAGCGGTACCGCTGCCGTTTCGGCTTGCCGCCTACTACCATCACCGTACAGGCAATAGGATGAACATTAAAAAGCCGGCGTACCGCTTCCTTAATCTGAATTTTGGTAGCCGAGGGCGCTACCTTGAACACATATTTTCCCTCTTCGCGAAGGAGGTTGGCCTTTTCGGAAAGTACCGGTTCCAGAAGTATATCTTCGTAATTTGTCATTGACCGGCCTCCTTTTCAGATCCGGAACCGTAAAAACTGTTGAGATTTTTAGCCGCGGTTTCCAGCATCAGCACCTGCCGGCCATAAAAAAGATCATGGGCCCTCAGGCGGTTATAGGAAAGATACGAAAGCCAGGGGATATTCGCGGCGGCCTGTTTTATCATCCGGTCGTCATCCTTGAGAACCAAAACCGTCCGCGTACCGGGGTTGAAATTTTTAAGCAGCCCCGCAAGATCCCTTGTTTTTCCCGATTCGATTGAAAAATCTTCAATTATTTTTAAGGTTTCGTTCCGGGCCTTGAGGCTCAGAATTGTTTTCATCGCAAGCCTTTTGGCTTTTTTTGGCATGGAATAAGAATAATCCCGCGGTTTCGGCCCGAACACTACGCCGCCGCCCACGAGAACCGGCGATTTTTTATCGCCCCGCCGGGCGCGGCCGGTTCCCTTTTGTTTATAGGGCTTGCTGTTGGAACCGTGAACCTCACCGCGATCCTTGGTACAGGCCGTTCCCTGGCGCTTGTTGGCAAGTTCATTATTAATGGCATACCAGATTATGTCTTCGTTGTCCGGAAGGCCGAATACGCTTTCGTCCAGTTCTATAGTCCGGAGTTCCCTGCCGTCCTTTGAATATACTTTACAGTCCATCACTTTCCCCGCTACTTCTTCACCGCGGCCCGGACAAATACAAGGCCCTTGTTGACCCCGGGAACGGCGCCCCTTACAAGGATCAAGCGCTTTTCGATATCCATCTTGACAACCCGAAGGCTTAATACCGTAACCTTCTCCCGGCCCATGCGCCCGGGTAATTTCACATTTTTGAAGGTCTTGTGAGGATAGGTGGACTGTCCGGTGGAACCCGGCTCCCGATGAAATTTGGAACCGTGGGTATGGCGCCCGCCGCCAAAACCCCAGCGTTTCACGACGCCCTGAAAACCCTTTCCCTTTGAAACGCCGGAAACGTCCACATAACGAACCCCTTCCAGCACTTCCAGTCCCAGCGCGTCCCCTACGGCAACTTCTTTTTCAAAATCCCGAAACTCCCGTATTTTCTTTTTGGGAGCAATATTCTCCGGAAACTGCCCGCCGTAAGGCTTGGTTACCAATTTCTTTTTCTGATCGTCAACACCGACGATCACGGCCTTGTAGCCGTCTTTTTCCGCTGTCTTTTGGGCGATGACAATATTCGGATCAACCCGCATTACCGTTACCGGCACCAGGTTTCCCACTTCGTCAAAGACCTGTGTCATGCCCACTTTCTTGGCCAACAGACCCAGCATTATATTTCTCCCTGCGCCGCACGCTATTCCTCGAACCTTTGGTTCGCGGTCTTCGGAACCGTCTGCGGCAAACTCTTATTGCTTTATCTCAACATCCACACCGGCGGGAAGTTCCAGTTTCATCAAAGAATCCATCACCTCGGGTGAAGGATTTATAATATCGATCAACCGTTTATGGGTCCGCATTTCAAACTGTTCGCGGCTCTTCTTGTTCACATGGGGTGAACGAAGCACCGTTACTTTGTTTATGCGGGTAGGAAGCGGGATAGGGCCGGTAACCTGCGCTCCCGCTTTCTGCACCGTTTGAACGATTGACTTCGCGCTCTGATCGATTAACTCAACATCGAAACCGCGCAATCGCACGCGAATTCGTTCCTTAGCCATTGTTCCTCCAGGAAGGCAGCGCGGGGCCGCACGGGGCCCCTTATCGTATGCCTTAGCTCTTCTTCGCGCGCTATTCTATGATCTCGACAACCTGACCGGAAGCGACGGTCTTGCCGCCTTCGCGGATTGCAAAACGAAGCCCCTTTTCCATGGCGATGGGGTGAATTAGGTCGCCGAAAATCTCGGTGTTGTCACCGGGCATGATCATTTCTTTCCCCTCGGGAAGCTGGACCGTACCGGTAATATCAGTAGTCCTGAAATAAAACTGGGGACGGTACCCGGTAAAGAAGGGACTGTGACGGCCGCCTTCTTCCTTGGAAAGGCAGTAGATCTGGCCTTTAAACTTGTTGTGGGGAGTAATGGAACCGGGCTTTGCCAGAACCTGGCCGCGTTCTACTTCCTTCTTGTCTATGCCGCGGAGGAGGGCGCCGATATTGTCGCCGGCCTGGCCTTCTTCCAGCAGCTTGTTGAACATTTCAATACCGGTAACAACGGTCTTCTTGGTGGGCTTGATACCGACAATTTCAATTTCTTCGTTCAGCTTGACAGCGCCCCGCTCTACCTTGCCGGTTACGACCGTACCGCGGCCGGAGATGGTAAATACGTCTTCGATAGGCATAATAAAGGGCTTGTCGGCATCCCGCACCGGGTCGGGGAAGTAGCTGTCCATAGCGGTGAGCAGTTCGCCGATACATTCGGCGTCTTTTTCATCGCCCTGACTGTCGCTGAGGAAGGACATGGCCTTGAAAGCGGAACCTTTGATAATGGGAACCTTGTCACCGGGAAAGCCGTTATTGGTAAGCACGTCTTTGATTTCTTCTTCGACGAGTTCAAGAAGCTCGGGATCATCCACCAGGTCTACTTTGTTGAGGAAAACGATAATGTTGGGAACGCCTACCTGGCGGGCAAGAATGATATGTTCCCGCGTCTGGGGCATGACCGAATCGGGGGCGGATACGACAAGAATAGCCCCGTCCATCTGCGCCGCGCCGGTTATCATGTTTTTGATGTAGTCGGCGTGGCCGGGACAGTCAATATGGGCATAATGCCTGTTTTCCGACTGATACTCCAGGTGCCGGGTATTGATAGTAATACCCCGGGCTTTCTCTTCCGGCGCGTTATCAATATCATCAAACTTCATAACCTTGTCGCCGTACTTCTTACCGCAATACATGGTAATAGCGGCAGACAGCGTCGTCTTGCCATGATCGACATGTCCGATGGTGCCGACGTTCATGTGGATCTTTGTTCTATTAAATTTATCTTTTGCCATTCCGTGTCCTCCTTACTGGGCACTTAAATAATTTCTCAGCACAAAAATAAAATCGCGGGAATAACATTCCGGCGAATGTACAGCGTTAATTGATTTATGAGAAAAAGAAACAAACAACAGCGGAAAATGAAGAAGCAACTTCTTAAAATTCCGATGAAAACCGAAGATTTTCATCTACTGTCCCGTTCCACCTGTCTCACCTCAGCAAACGCCTGACAATAAACCCGGGGGAATGCCCCGCCGGTTCAATGCCGATGATCGGTTTGGATTGAAATTGTCCCGGCCCCTGGCCGAAAAACAATCCAGGACCCCGCGCAGGGGTTTTATGGAGCCGCCGTCCCTTGGAACAAGGCTCCTTTCCTTATTGTCGACGATATTAACCCTCTTAACCTCCCCGACACCGAACCGGCTGTATATTCCGGTTCAACCGCTGCGCGGTCCTTTGAAATTATCCAAAACCAGCTTTTGAATAATTCCCTGTTTTCAAAGAACTCAGGAGCTGCAGAGGGATTAACCGCCATGCAATTCTCCAAAACCCGCATTTTACGCCTTTGGCAAAAAATTACGGAAAGCAACCAAACCAACCGTCCCCGGGAATACTCCGATTTACCAGCGATAATGGGCAAAGGCCTTATTCGCCTCGGCCATTTTATGGGTATCCTCTTTTTTCTTGAAGGCCGTACCCGTATTATTATATGCATCCAGAAGCTCCGCGGCAAGACGGTCACCCATGCCGTGGCCTGAACGCGCCCTGGCCGCGTTGATTATCCAGCGCATCCCCAGAGCTTCGCGCCGGGTTTCCCGAATTTCCACCGGAACCTGATAGGTTGCGCCCCCTACCCGCCGGGATTTGACTTCAATTACAGGCTTGACATTCTCAAGGGCCTTAAGAAATACCTCCAGAGGTTCCTTTTCGGCCTTTTCCTTGAGGATTCCCAGAGCCTCATGAACGATTCGAAGGCCTATTGAACGCTTGCCCTCCCACATCATCCGGTTAACGAACTTGGAAACTACCACGCTGTTGTACTTGGGATCCGGAGTAATGCCCCGGTCTATCGTCTTTTTTTTCCGTCCCATACCTGTTCCTGCTTCAACCTTTAAGCTTTGGGCCGCTTGGCGCCGTATTTTGAACGGCTCCGCTTGCGGTCTTCTACGCCCAAGGTATCCTTGGCGCCCCGGATAATATGATACCTGACCCCGGGGAGGTCCTTAACCCGTCCGCCCCTGACCAGAACTACCGAATGTTCCTGCAAATTATGCCCGATTCCGGGAATATAGGCGGTAACTTCAGTCCCGTGGGAAAGCCGTACGCGAGCCACCTTCCGACGGGCGGAATTGGGCTTTTTGGGGGTAACCGTCATAACCCGGGTACACACCCCCCGCTTCTGCGGGCAGGACTGCAGAGCCGGAGACTTGGTTTTGGAGGTAACCTGCTGCCGTCCGGAACGAACCAACTGGTTAATTGTAGGCATTCCTTAAAAACTCCTTAAAAATTCAGAAAACAGAGCCAATTCCAAAATCGGCTTTAAAATTAGCTTCAGGGAAACCGGTTTTTAGCCTTTTCCACGGTCAATATCCAGCGTAACCTCTCTAATCTACAAAAAAAGAAAAAAAAGGTCAAGCCCCCGCGGTGAAATAACTTATAAATTTAAAACCCCTCAGTCCCGGCAAAACCGCCCTATTTGGATGCCATATCTCCGTTGGAAGTTCCGCCCCGGTTTCCTTTGATATAGCGCGCCGCATTTTCCCCGGCCTCCGCCCCGGCTTCATTGTAAGCCGGCTGCAAATAATGAAAAACATCTTTCATTAGACCCCTTGCGGCCATAGTTTTAAAACTCCGGGAAACCATTATTACCTTTCCGTTTTCGGCGCATAATTCTTCCTGGGCATCCTGTATGGGCTTGTACAGTTCCGGTTCGTCGCGCTGATTGCCGATTTGAATAAGAAAACAACATTCGATTTTTCCCTGTTCCAAAAAGGCCATAAAAAATTCTTCCGTTTTTATTCGATACTCTTCCCGGGACATGCCGTTGTCGCCGTCGGTACATCCCTGGCACCATGCCATATAGGTATTGATAATCCGATATTGGTGCGCGGAAAGATACTTCCGGCACTTTTGCAGCCGCGCCAGCCCGTCGTTGAAATAGGAACCGCCGGGGCGCCATTCATTAATGCTGGAACCGCCTTTGGCGCAGGAAACGCCAATAATGGGCGACCGTAAAACCGGATAAGCGCTGTTTACAAAGGCCGACACCAGGGAACCGGTTTTCATTCCCGGTTCGTATACCCCCTCCGGGTTGTTTTCTTCCGCTCCAAAGGGTTCTTCCAAAGGAACCAACATATCGGGCTGAGTGACGGCCCGGTATTCATAAGCCCAGCCGTCATTTACTTTGGGGGCCAGCTTCGCAATCCCCCGGCCCGCCATGTTACTTTGTCCCATAAAAAGGAACACATACACATCCTTCATCACGCCCTCGAAAACCTACACTCGGAAATCTCAAGGGGGATGAATTTGAAGGCCCCGACATCAAAGAGCCCCAGGTCGGTGATTTTTATTTCCGGGATAACCGGCAGGGACATGAAGCAGAGAGTCATAAGGGGCTCTACACCCCGGTTCACGCCCAGATCTTCCACGGCTTTCCTCTGCAGGGAAGAAAGCTTTTCGTCAACCCAGACTCCGTCCCTGTCGCTCATAAGGCCGCCGAGGGGAAGGGGCATTTCTTCCAGCACCATTCCGTTATGCGTCAGAACAGCTCCGCCGCCCAGGGCGATGATCCGCTCAACCGCGGCGGCCATATCGGCGTCGTTTGTTCCGGCGCAGATAATGTTGTGGGAATCGTGGGCCACCGAAATTGCCGCCGCGCCCCGGCGTATGCCGTAGCCCCGGATAAGCCCGAGCCCCACATTGCCGGTATTCTGATGCCGCTCAATTACGGCAATTTTCGCGATATCCGCGGCGGGATCAAACACAAAATTGCCCGAGGCGTCGCGCCGTATTTCCGCCCTGCCCTTTCCCGTAAGCACGCCGCCCGGCTTTATGTCGATCACCCACACGGATCCGGAGGCAAGCCGCAGGGCAAGTTTCTTTACGGAAAAATCCTTTACGTGGAAACTGCCCCGCACCGCCGAATCGTCCCGCTTCCCGGGGGGCAAAAGAAAACGGCCCCTTTCGGCGGCCGGTTCTCCGCCGATAAACACCCTTTCCGGCCTGAATTCCTTCAGGTCCTGCACCAGCGTCATATCGGCGCGCAGTCCCGGCGCAAAGCCGCCGCGGTCGCGCAGGCCGAAACACTCGGCGGCGTTAAGGGTGGCCATGCGCAGGGCGGTCATGGGCGAAAGCCCTTCCTCGACGCAGATCCGCAGGTCGTTGTTGATGTGCCCTTCCCCGAGGATGCTCCGGGGCTGATAATCGTCGGAGCAGAGCAGGCAGCGCCGGGAATTTTCCGGTGTTACCGCGGGAATTAAACTGCGGAGATCGCGGCAGGCCGAACCCTGGCGGAGCATGACATACATGCCCCGGCTCAGGCGCTCGGTCATTTCCTTTACGCTGGAACATTCATGATCGGTATGGATCATCCCCGCCATGTAGGCCCGGAGCTTCTGCCCCCCAAGGCCGGGACTGTGGCCGTCGATAAGCTTGCCCTGCCGTATCGCAAGGAGGAGCTTGTCGAGGGTATCGTCGTCCCCGTTTATCACGCCGGGATAATTCATCATTTCGCCGAGTCCCAGAATCCGCTCCTTCGTCATGGGCTCTTCAAGGGATTTAGCGTCTAACAGAGCGCCGGCATGCTCAAAGGGAGTGGAGGGAACGCAGGAGGGAAGCATGAATTTAATATCCAGGGCAAGGCCTTCCGAAGCGGCCAGCATATACTCAAGCCCCGCAAGGCCCGCGACATTTACAATTTCGTGGGGGTCCGCAATGATCGCGGCGGTTCCCAGGGGAACGAGAAGCCTGCATAATTCGGAGGGGGTTAAAAAGGAAGATTCGATGTGTATGTGGCTGTCGATAAATCCGGGAAGAACGTATTGCCCCTCCGCGTCCGCAATCTTATTGCCCCCGTAGGTTCCGGCCTCGCCCATTGCCGCAATGCGCCCTTCGGCAACGGCGAGTTCCCCTTCAATAAAGTGGCCGGAGTACACATCGGCGATTTTGCCGTTTCTGACCAGAAGATCCGCGGGCTGCCTTCCCGCGGCGACATCGATCAGCTTTCTTAAAATTTTCTTATTCATATTTAAAGTATAGAATAGGGCGCCTTTAAAAGCCCGAATTTCATCCCGCCGTTTTCAGGATATCAGGGGAGTCC
>JAISAK010000330.1 GCA_031266695.1 Treponema sp. | reverse complement strand
TTTATGTACAGGTCTTCCGTTTCACGCCCGCCCTCGGCACGTACCAGGCGTTCAAGAACCCCGTTACGCGAATTACGCTCAAGTATCCTGTCCCCGGCCGCGTTATATTCATATTCGGTAAGCCTTTCATCCTCTCCTTCGGTTCTGAGGGAAGAAACAATCCGCTCGCCGGACCAGGAGTTCTTAATAACCCACACTTCCCCGTCCCTGTCATCCAGCAGGGTTTGAGTCAAAATCCTGCCGCGTTCATCGACGGTAGACACCAGCCGGTAGCCGCTCCGGATGATGCTGTCTCCGAAAAATTCCGAACCCTGGGCAAGGCCCACGTCGATAAAGCTGTCTTCCGCGGCGGCATCGAGGATCCGGTTTGGGAAAGTCAGGCGGACGGGAGAGATTTCCGCTTCCTCATGGTAAACCCTTTCCACGGCCCGCAGCGACGCGGATCGGTTGTAGCGGTAATTATCGGTATAGACATCAACAAAGGCCTCCCCGCCTTCTTCGTTGACCGTCTTTTTTTTCACCTCGGCCCTGATAAGGGCATTACGCCTGTAAAAATATCCGGTAAAAGTTTCTTCGCCGTCGTCGAAAAAGAGATGTTCTTCGGTAATAAGAGAATTTTCATTGTAAATCTCGATAAACCCCGCCGGGGCCCGGCCCGTGGGCGCGGAGCTGTTTTCGGTGATTCCACCGCCGGCGCTTCCGTCGTCGGTGCTTCCGTCGTCGGTACTTTCGCCATTGGCGGAAGCACCGTCATCGGGAGCGTTTTCAACGGAAATGTTATCGGAAGCATTATCGGAAACGCCGGCGGCGGCGGAAGCGTCGTCATCGGCGGAAATTTCCCTGAATACCGATACAAGCCGGGTAAGGCCCATCCGATCACGAAAGATCCACTGTCTTCGGGATATCTGTTCCCCGTGATAGAGTATACGGCCTTCGATCAGGAAGCCGGATTTTAAAAAGGGGGACAAAACCGGCGGAAGCTCGCCGGGCTCAAAATAATCAATCACCAGAGCGTATTCGCCGCGCATCGCGGCAAGCCGCGAAGGAATTTCTTCCAGGGCCATGCCGGCGGAATTTGAGCGGAACCAGCGGGCGGGGCGCCGGGGCGGGCCGTCCCCTTCGGGCAGGATTTCCCCTTCGGGCAGGCTTTCCCCAGGGATTTCTCCCGGGAACGCTTCGTCGGCCCGGGTTCCGGCGGAAAGCTGAAGAAAGGAAAAAAAGAGAAGCAGGCTGAGGGGACGGATTATTTTACGCAAGACCCGCAAATTCTCCCGCGTAGGCATGGGGATCAAAAACCCTTAAGTCCCCGTATTTTTCACCGGTACAGAGAAAAATCACGGGAAGCCGGAGTTCCGAAGCCAGGGAAAAGACCACTCCGCCCCTGGCGGTAGAATCGTATTTGGTAAGGATAACCCCGTCCGGAGAAACAGCCTCGCGAAATATCTCCGCCTGGGCAAGGGCGTTTCGGCCGGTAGTGGCGTCAAGAACAAGGTACTTGATATATCGCCCGCCGGGAACCCCGGTCTCGACTACCCGGTCTATCTTCCGCAGCTCCTCAACCAGGGCCGCTTTGGTATGCATACGCCCCGCGGTATCGGCGATGACCAGATCCCCGCCGCCGGCCCGGGCCGCGTCAATGGCGTCGTAGACGACCGCCGCGGGGTCTCCTCCGTGCCGGTGGGCCACGACCCGTATTCCGAGCCTTTCCCCGTGTATTTTCAACTGATCGATTGCCGCGGCGCGGAAGGTATCGGCGGCGGCAAGGATGGGACGGAACCCGTAGGCGTCGCGGTACAGGGAAGCGAGCTTGGCGGCGCTTGTGGTTTTCCCCACCCCGTTTACGCCGAGAAGGAGGATGACCGAAACCGTTCCGCCGCCTTCCGGGCCGGCCGGCCTTCCGTCACCCGGCGCGGGCGGGCCGGGAGCCGCCAGATTCAACGTCTCCTCAAGCAGCTCCGCAAGCTTCGCGCGCAGTTCGCCGGGAGACGCTATCTTTTCCTTTTTGCAGCAATCGCGCAAAAAATCCGCTGTCCTGTAAGCTTCCGCCGCTCCAAAATCTCCTTCCACGAGAAGGTCCGTAAGCTCCTCGAAAAATTCTTCCGAGATCGAAGGAGCGCGGCTGAAAAAACTTTTTATCCTTTCCGCAAAACCCCTAAGTCTTTACCCGCCCTTTATCTGACAACCGGAGTCGCGTCTTCGGTGGAAATATACAGATACCGGGCCATCTGAATTATTTCATGAACCACCGCCGCCCCCGCCAGTATCATGGCGCCCATGCTGATATAAAAAAGTCTTTCGGTATCGTTGTAAAAATCCATGCTGTAACTTTGGGCCTGCGCGGCGCTCTGGCTGGTATACATACCGTAGCTTACCCATGCCGCTATGCCGCTTATCCAGGTTCCTCCCCAGGCCCAGTAATACAACCGGCGGGCTTTGTCCACCCGATTCTGACCGGAGGGCGGAGGAATTTTTGTCCTGAAAGAAAGGGTGCGCGAACCGGCGGTGGTTTGGGGAGTATTAAAAACCGCCTTCGCGGTTCCGCCGTCCGGCGCTTCCACGCTGATATAATCAAGCTGGTTAAGGGGAAGCCTGAGCGTAAGCGGCGCTTCGCCGGCATAGAGGGCGCCCTGGTACACCGAGACGCCGGCGTCTCCCGGCACGGTTATATTCACATCGGCAAACTCAAGCGGCCGAAGGTCCATCCTTATTTCCGTAAGCTCGCCGGGGGAGATCTCCGTCTCTATTGTTTCCGAATTATAATTGTCGGCGGAAAGGGAAACGCTCAAGCTTCCGGGGGGGTATTCAAGGGCTCCCACCTCTCCCCGGCCGGCAAAATTCCTGTTTATAAGCACCAGCGTTTCGGCAGGATTCGCGTGAACCGCGATTGCCGCGGGTTTACCGCCCGCAAGAACCGCGGTCAGCCGCCCCGCTATTTCCTCCACCGCCGTCTGGGTGTCGTCGGCGGAAAAAATAATATCATCCTCATAGATAAAGGAACGCGTATATACCGTGTAAAGCCGGAGCTTTACATAATACCGGCTGTGATAATCGCGTATTGAACCCGCAAGAAAAGCATCCGCCTTCTGAGTCCGGCAGAAGGAATATTCGCCTCCCTCTTTGGGAACTTCGGGAAAGGAACCTTCCGCGTTGCCCGCCGTTATGCCAAATACAGGTTCCCCGGCGATAAGGGGCCTTTCGCTTTCTTTCTTTTCAAGGTTCTCGCGAAGCCCGGCTATAGCGGAGTCAAGGGCTTTCAGGGACTGCCGGTACTTCCAGCCGGGATCCCCCCGGTAAAGAAGCAGGGTCCTTTCATTCTGTTTCGCTTCCAGGGCTTTGGCAGCGGCCGCCCGCTCGTTGAACCAGGCGTAACCTTCATAATAGGCGTATTCCGGTGAAACTCGAATCCGGCGCTCCACCGTTCCGAGGGATTCCACAAGGCCCCTTGTTATTACCTCGCCGATAATGCGTTTATCCCCGGGCAGGCCGGATATATCAAAGCCGGTAACGCAGAGGGTCCATTCATTGTTCAGCGCCGTTTTTTCAACTTCGTCAGTTTTACCCAGGGCAAAAAGAGAACCGCCGGCGATGAGAAGGAAAAGAAGAAAAAGTCTGCCCTTAGCCGGCATTGTTTCTCCACGCAAAACGCAGGTACTCCTCGATAAAAGGATCTATATCGCCGTCCATTACCGCCTGTATGTTGCCCGTCTCCGTCTTTGTCCGGTAATCCTTCACCATAGTATAGGGCTGGAAGACATAGGAGCGAATCTGATTCCCCCAGGAAATATCTTTTTTCTCCTGGGCGAATCTTTCGTTTTCCTTTTCCTTTTCCTGCCGGTAATACTCGTAAAGCCGCGCCTTGAGCATACTCATGGCAATGGCGCGGTTCTTGATCTGGCTGCGCTCGTTCTGACAGGCAACCACTATTCCCGTGGGCAGGTGGGTAAAGCGCACGGCGCTGTCGGTCTTGTTTACGTGCTGACCTCCGGCCCCGCCGGAACGATAGGTGTCTACCCGGAGATCCTCGGGACGGATTTCAACTTCGACGGAATCGTCAATAACCGGAAACACATACACCGACGCAAAGGAAGTATGCCGCCGGGCATTGGCGTCAAAGGGCGATATGCGCACCAGCCGGTGTACGCCGGATTCCCCCTTGAGGTAGCCATACGCGTAGCTGCCCTCGATTTTTACCGTGACGGATTTAATGCCCCCTTCGGCTTCCAGCCGGTCTTCCTCTTCCGCCGAAAAGCCCCTGCGCTCGGCCCAGCGGAGGTACATGCGGTACAACATCTGCGACCAGTCGCAGGCTTCGGTGCCGCCGGCCCCCGAATGAACCGTAAGGAAGCAGCCGTTCCTGTCCACCTCTCCGCCCATAAGTTCCAGCACATTCTGCTTTTCATAACGGGCGATCATATCCTTCAGGTTTTTTTCAATGCCGGGAGCTTCGTTTTCATCTTTTGCCTCAAGGGCAAGCTCGTGCAGGACTTCAAGATCGTCAATTTCGGCGCGGAGATCCCTCCAGGGTTCATAACGGTTTTTAAGCGCCTTGAGTTCGCTCATGGTTTTCTCCGCAGCGGCGGTGTCGCTCCAGAAATCCGTCTCGCCGGTTCTTGCCTCTATTTCCCCTATTCGCTGTCCAAAGGAAGCGCGCCCCTGTCCGGGGGAGTCAAAGACGCCCCCAGGTTTCGTGGATTTTTGTTTTCAATTCCCTGATGGGTACGCCTAATTCGCTGAGCAGCATTGTCTTCTCCTATCTTTTGCCGGGGGGCTTTACCCGCCGCATCCCGGTTCCGGCGGCCGGCCGGCCGGACGCCGAAGGTTTTGCGGCGGAATGCCGCACGGCGGAGGCTTCCTGAGTCCCGCCGCCTTTGGCGACTCTGCGCCGCCATTTTTTGTCCCGAAGAGTGGTCAGCGCCAGGGCGCCGTCAACGGGAAACTGAAAAATACGCAGTCTGTCAAAGGAATCGGTAGCCCGATCAAGATCCCTTTTCAGCCGGTTGAGGGTTTCGGAAGATACAAAAACGGATTCCCAGAGTCCGCGCTGGATCTTTTCAAATCCGTACTGGCCAAGGAGATCCGCAAGCTCTTTTGCCCGCCCTTCGGAACCGGGGTCCAGGGCTACAGAAACAAACATACAATAAGAATACAAAAAAAGGCGCTGTTTGTAAACGGGGCGCGGGAAAGCGCAGGCTGGCGTCATTTACTTTTTCATCAGGGATAAATCAGCAAAAATGAAGAATTTTAACCACGGAGGGCACGTCGAACCGGAGGTTCGAGAACACGGAGGGAAAAAGCAGAAAAGCAAGAAACCTTTTTTCTCCGCGTTCCTCCGTGGTTTTTCTTCTTCCCTCTTTCCTAAACTTATTCGACTTCTTTGACTTTGCGGTTAAAATTTCTTCCAAAACTTGGTAGTTTCCCGGAACATGAAGGTAAATGACGTTGCCCTGTTGTTCCGCCGGGCAGGCAAGGCCAAGGGCGAAGGGCGAAGGGCGAAGGGCGAAGGTTCATTTGGCATGTTTTTTGTAATATTAAATTGCCGGATGTAATGAGCTATTTAAAACCCGGTTAATTTTGAAAAAAGCTCTCTTGGCGGTTTTTAGCCATAAGTTTTTAAATTGCACAGATCGCAGAAATAATTAAACCGCTTCTCCCACTCACTGCTATTGAGGGGCATAAGAACATTTTCTTCAAAGGAATTATGTACCACTTCACGTATTTCTTCCAATGAATTAAGCTCTTGACAGCCATAGGCCTGTAAAAGCGCATTTCCGGTACTTGAAGCCTGCGTCGGACCGATTATTATTTTTGTCGCTGTGGAAGAAGCTATCATTTGGTTTAACAGTCCTATGCCATTCCCACCGCCAATAAGGTAAATGAGATCCACAGGTTCCCGGGTGATATCTTTTAAGGCTCTTATTCCATAGGCGCATTTCATCGCGATACTCTCAAATATAATTCGTATTATCTGGCCAAGATCCGTTTTTTCCGGTTTGGGCTGTTTGGTTTTTTCA
>JAISAK010000327.1 GCA_031266695.1 Treponema sp. | reverse complement strand
CGGCGGAAAGAAAATCGCCGATAGTTCCGGTGCGGCCCACAAGGTAATTGGTTTCTACTTTTACGCCCATTTTTTTAAGGTTCTCCACCTCGGCGCTTACGATTGCCTTGGGCAGGCGGAATTCGGGAATACCGTAAACCATGACGCCGCCCGGCTTGTGAAAGGCTTCGAATATGGTAACTTCATGCCCTTCCCGCGCCGCGTCAGCCGCAACGGTAAGCCCCGCGGGGCCGGAACCGATAACGGCGATTTTTTTGCCGGAAGATTTTTTTACCGGAGGAACGGTTATCTTTCCCTGCTCCCGCTCCCAGTCCGCCACAAAACGTTCAAGCCTGCCGATAGCCACGGCTTTTTCCGTATCCTTAAGGCTCTTCCCAAGGGTACACTCAAGCTGGCACTGTTTCTCCTGGGGGCAGACCCTGCCGCAGACCGCGGGGAGCAGGTTGGTTTCCTTGATGATGTCAACCGCCGCCTTGAAATCGCCCTTTTGGATTTCCGCTACAAAACGGGGAATGGGAACCCCCACGGGGCAGCCCTTTACGCAGGGTTCGTTTTTGCAGGAAAGGCAGCGCTCCGCTTCAAGCCGCGCCTGATTCTCCGTATAGCCCAGGGCCACTTCGCTCATGTTCCCGCCCCGCGCCTTTGCGTCCTGGGCGGGCATTGCCTGCGGGGGAAGGGCCATGCGATCCCGGGGGCTTATTTTTTCCCCTGCCTGCCCGCGTTCAAGCAGGGGTTTTAAAAGGGCCTGCGCTTCGCTGTCCAGTTCCGTCCTGGTCTTGTTTTTCTCGCTCATGTTTCCTTTCCTTTTTCTTTCAGGTCCTTTTTTTCAGGGGCGCGGCGCGGGCCCGCCCAGGTCCAGGCGGCACTGATGACGGGCTTCGTCCTCGCGATCCTTGAAAGCCCGCATGCGGAGCATCATGTTGTCAAAGTCAACCTTGTGGCCGTCGAACTCGGGGCCGTCGACGCAGACAAATTTTGTCTCGCCGCCGACGGTGACGCGGCAGCCGCCGCACATTCCCGTTCCGTCTATCATAATCGTGTTGAGGGATACCATAATAGGTACGCCGAATTCGGCCGTTGTCTTTTCGCAGAATTTCATCATAATGGGAGGGCCGATGGCGACGCTCATGTCCGGCTTCGGATCTCCGGAACAGTATTCCTTGAGCGGTTCGGTAACCAGCGCTTTTCTGCCGTAGGAACCGTCGTCGGTTACGATGACAAGCTCGTCGGCATAGCCGCGCATGCGGTCTTCAAAGATCACCAGCTCTTTTGTGCGGGCGCCGATGATCACCGTTACATTGTTTCCCGCGGCCTTAAGGGCCTGTACAATCGGATAGAGGGGGGCGACGCCGATGCCGCCGCCGACGCAGACCACGTTTCCGAATTTTTCGACGTGGGTGGGATTCCCCAGGGGCCCCAGAATATTCTCCACGTATTCTCCCGGCTCCCTGGCGGCCAGTTTGAGGGTTGTAGCGCCTACGGTCTGGAAGACTATCGTAAGGGTTCCCTTTTCATTGTCGGCGTCGGCAATAGTAAGGGGAATCCTTTCGCCCCAGTCGGTATCGATCTGCAGAATGATAAACTGTCCCGCCTTTCTGACGCGGGTAATAAGGGGAGCTTCCACCACCATTTCGTAGACATCGGCGGAAAGCTGCTTCTTTGAAAGTATACGGTTCATATAGTATAACTATAACAGGTATGGGATTTCGGGAAAAGGGGGCGTATGAAACGCGGCGCGTGGAATAAATTTATAAAGGCCCGGGATCATTACCGGGCCGTGGTTGAGGAGCTTTGCCGCGGCCTGCCCAGGCTCCGGGCGCTGCAGCAAAAACTCGCGGACGACCGCGCCTCGGGGAAAAACGGCTCCGGTTCCGGCCCCGCCTATACCGTGGAAACTCCCATTCTCTACAACTACGCCCTTGACGAAGTAAAGCCCGGTGATGAAATCGGCCTTATTCTGGTTGCGGACAATCCCGGCCGCCGCGAACAGGCCGCGGAGAACCGGCGTTACCTGGTAGGGCCCTCGGGCAAGTTAGCGGACCAATTTTTCCGCGACAATCCCGCGCTGGGCCTGGATTTCAGAAAAGACGTGATCCTCCTCAACAAGACTCCCATCCATACGCCGCGTACCGTCGAACTCCGCGAACTTTGCCGCCGGGGCGGAAAGTCCTTTACCGCGGCGCTGGAAGAATCCCAGCGGGCAATGGCGCGGCTGCTCTTCGAAGTTCACGCGGCCCTTTCGGACTTTCGCGGCGGAACGGATCAAGTGCCGGCCCGAGGCGAAATGGTAAAAAGGGCGCTTAAGGTGTGGATTGTCGGCTATTCCGAAATGAAGAAGGGAGGAATCTTTGAGGCCTACACGGAAACCCTGCGCGCGCTCTACGCGCCCCGACAACCGGCCGCCGCGGCCGGGGAACGGAAAACCGCCGTGTCTAAAGCCGCCGCCCGGCTTGGGGGCGATATTCTTCTTTTCCGCCATTTTTCGATGAATCAATTTACGATTGATTTGAAACAACAGGCCGCGCCCGGCGAAATCCTTGAGCGGAGCCTCGAGCGTGTGGGCGCCGCGTACCGCCGCCGGATTCTGGGGTGGTGAAGCGCCCGTGTATGCGGGTTCCCGGGCGGTGAAACCACCTCAAGGCCGGGGACATGGCCTGCGCCGCGTTGCCTCCGGTTCAAACACAGTGTATAATTTGGATATGGACACTGGCATTGAGTTCAGTCAATCCGCCTTTAAGCACGGCATTACGGAAGAAAATATCCGTTATGCCTTTGCCCATCCTATCGTTGACTTCCCCGTAGAGGGCGAGGAAGAAAAGAACCTGCTTATCGGTTTTGATCTAAACGCCAATGTCCTCGAAATTTTGTATAATGTTGTGGGCGAACAAGGGATCAGTGTATTTCATGCGATGAAGTGCCGCAAGACATGGCGGAGCTCTTTCGCCAAAGTGTAGGAGAAATCTATGGCAAGAATGACCGAAGAAGAAGCGGATGCTCTGGACGAACTGTGGACGAATACCACCCCCGCTATTGATACCAGCAAGAGCGG
>JAISAK010000248.1 GCA_031266695.1 Treponema sp. | reverse complement strand
ATAAAACATCATATATTTTACAACCCCGCCCAGAAAAAAAGATATTTTTCCATGCTCTTTGATTTTGTTACGTTTAAGCCAAAGGGCATGAAGGGGCCGGACGGTGAGCTTGAATGGGTGGACATAAAAACCATACTTCAGAGGATATCAAAAGACGGTTATGTTGTAACCTCCGGACAGTTTTCGGACAAACAACTGCCGGATCAGATTTTATGGGAACAGGAACATAAAGCCCTCGGCTGGAATACCTGTCTCTGTACCGCTTTTTTTCGCTTTTTTATCGAAGTATTGCGCCAAATTAACGGGAGGCAGAAAACGCAGGATCTTGTACCGGCGGGAAAGCTCAATTTGGCGATGGAAGCGACCAAATATATCCACAAGCATTATCAGGAAGCGATATCCCTTGAGAGCATTGCCCAATATTTAAATATCTCCCCGCGGCACGTAAACCGGACCTATCAAACCATGTTTGGCACTACCTTTATGAAAAATCTAAGCCGGCTTCGAATTGAGTATGCCAAAATTTATCTGTTTGAAACGGAGCTTTCCATTGAGACAATAGCGGAGATGGTAGGTTTTACCTCATCCCGGGTACTCTATAAATTATTCAAGGAATATGAGGGCATTTCCCTTTCCCAATACCGCGCCAAATTCACCCAAAAACGGCGAAAGCCGACTTGACCGGAAGGGGAGGCCCCTTTGGCCATGTTATTTCTGCGCAGTCTTACACGTACATTGCCTTGAGATCCGCCTTGGCGATTTTTCCTGTCGGCGTCATGGGGAAGGCGTCTATGTGCCTGATATCCAGCGCCGAAAGATCGTAATCGGTTTGGGCGGACATGGCTTGCTTCATGCTTTCCTTGTCCAAATTCGGATCGCCTGAGTAAAAGGCGACAGGCTTCTGGCCCGGGCCGGAGTCGGGAAAGCCTACAAGCGCCGCTTCGCGCACCCCCTCTTGCGCGGCAAGCAATTCTTCCACATCCCGGGGAAACCATGTTTTCCCCGCGACGACAATCAGCTCGCTGAAACGGCCCCGCATGGTTACAAGACCGTCAACGCTCATGGTTCCCGCGTCGCCTGTATGCAGAAATCCGTTCCGCAGGGTTCGGGCGGTCTGTTCGGGCCTGTTCCAGTACCCTGCCATAAAGCCCCCGGCAAGGCATATTTCGCCTAACTCGCCGGGCGGAACCTCTTCTTCCTTTTCGTTGAAGATGCGCACGTTTTTGTCGGGAAGGGGTCTGCCCACCGGCGCAAGTTCGTCGTCCGGCAGTAAATCCGGCAGGCCAAGGCCGACAAAACCGCCAAGCTCGCTCTGCCCGTAACTTTCCACCAGGGGGAGCTTTAATTCGTCCCGCCAGGCTTTTTTCAGCGCCAGCGGCACCGGCCCGCCGCCGGAAAGTCCCAGCCGCAGGCCTTTGGGCGGCCTGCCGCGCCCGCGGGACTCCGCCAGTATGTCCGCAAGCAGCGTAGCGTTGGAAACAAAATAGGTGGCATTGTTTTTTTCCAGCGCGTCAAAACCGCTTTCCTGCGACCATGTACTCATTATGTTTACCGTCATGCCCCGGTGCAGGGGGGGCATAAGATTCCCGACAAGGTGGAAAGAGCTGGACAGGGCGGTGGGCCCCAGGGAAATATCCCGGTGGCTGAGGCGCAGGCGCTCGGCGATGCAGTTGGTTGCCCGCATGGTCGGCTCGTGGGCAAGGCAGGCCCCCTTGGAAAGGCCGGTAGTGCCGGACGTGTAGGAAAGATGCGCGACGGCGTTTTCATCGCCGGGGTCGGGCGGAGGGGTAAAATCCGCGTCCAGCATTTCGGGCAGGCTTTCGGCGCCGTCCTGCTTTCCGTCAATACAAACCAGAATGGGTTTTTTTTCAAGGGCCCCTGCGGCCTTCCGCACTATATCGCCCATATCGTGGGTATATACCACCAGGGCGGGCGTATGATCGTGGAGGTAGTAATCCAGGGACGCGGCGAATTTTACATTCACAAGAGCGGCTATGGCGCCCAGGCGGAAACAGCCGAACATTGTGTACACATAATCAAGTCCGTTATGAGCAAAAATTGTCACCCGGCCGCCCTTGCGTACTCCCAGGTGGTAAAGATATCCGGCGGTTTTTTCCATGGCCTTTACCGCTTCCGCAAAGGTCATGCTCTTTTCCCTTTCTACCCAGTTAAAGGCGGTTTTGTCGGGCCTCCGGAACGCGTTGTCGGTAAGTAACTGTTGTATAAGCATAATTCACCCCTTTGCGCCATAATGGCTAACAGGCAATCCCTGCCCTTTGCAGCAGGGACTTTACGCAGGCCCCCGCTTTTTTTCGTACTTCCGCCTCGTCAATGCCGGCAAGGACGCCTTTTTCGGCTATAATTTTGCCCCCCGCCATTACCCACCGGGCGGGCCGGGAATAACCGACCGTTCCGGGCATGTTCATCGGGTCAAGAAGCGCCCCGGAAAGTTCAAGGAGATCAATGTCCAGGGCAAACATATCCGCCGCTCTGCCCGGCGTCAGACAGCCGATGTCGTTCCTGCCCAGCAGGGCGGCGCTTCCCCTTGTAGCCATTTTAAGGAAGTCGTAGCCGGCCGGCGCTTTCCCGCTTCGGGAAAGCCGGTGCAGGAGGTAGGCGGCGCGTATCTCCGCAAGAAGATTGGAACAGTCGTTGCTGGCGCTGCCGTCCACGGCAAGCCCCAGGGGAACCCCAAGCTCAAGCATTTCCGGTACCCGGCACACCCCGGAAGAAAGCTTCATGTTTGAAACCGGACAATGGGCTACGCCGGTTTTGGTTTTGGCAAGGAGGGCAAGCTCTTCATCGTTAAAGTGAATGCCGTGGGCGTACCAGACATCTTCCCCAAGCCAGCCGCAGCTTTCCATGTAAGCAAGGGGACGCATATTTACCTTTTCAAGGCAGTAGTTCTCTTCGTCTTTGGTTTCGCACAGGTGGGTGTGCATTCGTACATTCAGCCTGCGGGCAAGCGCGGAAGTCTCCTTTAACAGGGCCTCCGTTACGCTGAAGGGGGAGCAGGGCGCGAGCACTACCTGCCGGAAGGACAGCGGAGAGGGATCATTGTATTTCTGAACCAGCTTCACACAGTCATTGAGAATATGATCCACCTCCTGGACAAGATCGTCCGGCGGAAGGCCGCCGTCTTTCCTGCCCCGGGACATGCTGCCCCGGGAGGCGCAGAAACGCGTTCCCAAAGCTCCGGCGGCTTCAAACTGCATACCGATAAAATTGTTTTCCCTTCCCCGCGGAAAGACGTAATGATGATCCATAATCGTGGTACAGCCGTATTTTATCAGTTCCCCCATGCCCGTAAGGGAGCTGTAATACACCGCCTCATCGTCCAGCCCCCGCCATATTTCGTACAGGGCAAGAAGCCAGGGAAAGAGTTCCATCTTCTGCACCATGGGGAGGTTGCGGGTAAAAGTCTGATACAGGTGGTGATGGGTATTGACCAGGCCGGGGTAAATCCAGCAGCCCCGGGCGTCCAGGGTTTTTTCCCCGGGGGCGGAAATATTTTCCCCGATTTCGGCAATTACCCCGTCCCTGACCAGAATGTCCGCGTTCCGGAAAACCCGATCTCCGTCGTCCGCCGTTACAACGGCGTCGGCGTTTTTGATAAGCAGCGCCGCCATATCAGAAACTCTCGTAATGGCGGGCAAGCTGGGGCGGGAAAAACAGATGCTCGGTAATGCCCGAAACATAGGATTTCTCGCCGTTGATTTTGCAGAAACGGGCGGTAGGGCGGGAGTCCCTGCCGCGGTAGGCTATGACGCGGCCGTCCACAATAACCAGTGAATTACCGAAAGGGTCGCCGTTCTCTATTGCCGCGAGCGCGTCCTTGCCGACAGAGCCCGGGGGACAGTCTATAACCTGAATATCGGCTTCCCTCCCTACTTCGATTTTTCCGGTATTAAGGCCGTAGAGATCGGCGCTGTTACCGGTGGCCATGGCTATGGCTTTCCAGGCGGGAATATCGTTCAGGGCGGAAGCCTTTACAATTGCCCGGTTTATGGCGCCCGGGAGAGAAGCCTGGCCGGTCGGCGCGTCGCTGCCGAAGACGACACGGCGGAGCTGCTTTTTTTCATCAAGCCTGCGCAGGATTTTATTGAAATTGACAAAGTTGCCGTTGACAACCAGTTCAAGGGGTATTTCGCTTTCCTCCATCAGCTTTTCGATATGATCAAATGAAACCGCGGTGGAACCGCCGTTAGTATGGGCCACCTTGTGGGGCTGGAATTTCAGGATCATGTCGCTGGTTACCCAGGAGGAACCGGGAATCGAAGGCGGCGCCAGATGAATGGAATAGAAGAACTTGTATTTCTTTGCCCACTCAAGCATGGGGGCGACTTCGGCGGGATCGGAAAGGCCCCCGCCGCCTATCTCCGCGATAAGCCAGACCCCGGCGTCGTGCATTTCCTTAAAGTCCGCTTCGGTTAAGCCGTGAACCAGCACCAGCGCGCCGCCGTGAAATTTAAGGGCGCCGCCCGGCCGGAAACGATCAAAGACCCGCTTGGAAAGTATGGCGGCGGCCTTGCAGCCTATGGCGTCGTCGTAAAAACGCGGCCAGCCCGGCCCCTGCTCGCCTTCGGAGATCATGGTAGTGGTTCCGTAAAAAAGGGCGTCCGAGTAGGTTCCCACGGCCCCGCGCTGGGGCGCGTAATCGTCCAGGGTATTGTGAATATGGCAGTCGATAAGTCCGGGACAGACCGTCTGTCCGTCGGCGTCGACTACCAGATCAATGCCGGTAAGATCAAGCTCCGGCTCCCTGCCGAATCCGGCGATTAAGCCTTTACGGACTACAAGGGTATCGGCGTCCCTGATTATGCCCTCTTCAAGATCGCCGCTTACAAGGATGCCGATATTTTTAATAACAAGATCGTTCCGCGTCACAGGTTCCTCCTTGAAAAAATTCTCCGTTATTTACCAATATAATTGTTTTATTTCCCGGTAATGATCAAGTAGTCCGTGTAATCCACATAATCCGAGGCTTCGAACCTCCGGTTCGCCGCTGGGCGCCCTATAGCAAAATTGTTTTATCTTATTTCCCGGTAAAAAATCAGATAGAAAATTTTTCTTATACGCGATCCTCACCTGTATTGCATACATATTTGTAGATTTTATATACACAAAAAAACATTTTTGTAGGTTTATTCGTGTTGAGGGTTTAATACCCCGCCCTTTAGGGCGAATTTTTTTATCAATACATAAA
>JAISAK010000192.1 GCA_031266695.1 Treponema sp. | reverse complement strand
CCAGCCCGCGCCGCCGTCAAAGCACGGATTCGAGTTGAGCGTCACCGCCGCTTCAAGCCGGTTAAGGGGGGTGAAACGAAGTCCCCCGTCAAAGGGCAGGCTGGAAAAAGCCCGCCCCGGCGCGGCGTGGATAGATTCTTCGGGCAGGGAAAATTCGCCGAAGAGGAGGCCCGCCTCGATCTGGAAACTTCCCGGGGGAAGCGCCGCCGGAACCGGGACAAAGAGCAGCCCCGGAAGACCGCCGGAAAGCGAGAGGGGATAAATGTTCGCGGAAAAATCAATTTCGGTTTGAAGCTTAAGGATTCGCCCCTCCGGTTCGGCGGCGGACAGGGGATCGCCGGAAGAGGCGGAAAAAGCCGTTCCCTCAATATGCGCCGTATAAAGCCCTTCTTCCAAAACATCGCCAAAACGATTCCTGCCGTTCCATACCGCCCGCTGCGGCCACGATCCAAAGGGCCCCAGCGGAGCCGTGTATACGGGAAGGCCCCCCTGATCCCGTATTGTCAGGACTCCGGTTCCGGGGCCGGAAACTTCAAAATGAAATTCGACGCTTCCCAGAGACCCCGCGTTGTGGGGATTAAATCTGTGGCGGCTGACGGTTCCGCCGCTTAACCTGAAAGGCTCGGGCTTGAGGGTGATAATCAGTTCCGAGGTACGCCCCTCCCTGACAAAGACCGTCGCCAGGGCGTCCTGCCAGCCAAAGGCCCTGACCCGCACCTGCCTCCACCCGACGGCAAGGTTCAGTACCGGCTCCCCGGTTTCTTCACCCTCCGTAAAAAAAACAGGCTTCAGGGGCAGCGCGTCCTCGGGGGGGCTTCCTTCCGCCCTGTTGATTCTCAGCAGCACCTGTCCCACGGCCTTTTCCATTTCAACGGAAACAACCAGGCGGCTTTTATCCGGGACGATGATTTTGAATCTTCTGTCTTTATATCCCTCTCTGCTGAGCCTGATGTTGTATTCCCCGGCGCTGAGGGTATCAATGCCGAAGGGAGTCTGCCCCCGTTCCGCCCCGTTGATAAAAACCTTGACGCCCGCCGGCCTGGTACGGATAGACAGCCCCTTTCCGGCGGTTTCCTCAAAGGTATCTCCGACTATATCGCCGACACTCTGGGCGGCAAGGGAAAGGGGGAAAAGGCATAAAAACAGAAGTATCCACCGGGGCATGCTTACCTCATAGTATATAAAATATACCGAAGAATCGCAACGAAGCGCCGGAGTTCGGCCTTTTACATATCATAAAAAAGATATTCAGGGTAAGACCTCATACCCCTTGGCTTTGCCTGCCCGGCGACTTCTGGCCTCCTACAATGAAGGTTGATCGTCGAAGAGAGTAAAACTATCCGTCAGGGAACAAAGGCGTTCACGGAACAAAGTTGAGGAACATAGGAGCGGGCAGGCAAAGCCGTTTGGGGGATGACATCTTACCTTGAATGACTTTTGCTCTTGTATTCCCCCCTCTGTATGGTGTATGCTGATAAAAACTATACTATCTGATGTGTATCCACTTTTCATAAGGATTTGGGAATGAAAATTGAACGGTTGTTTACCGGCCGGGAAACCGGGCCTTATAGTGATATTGTCTGGGAAAAAAGAAAAAGCGAAATTCGCAATCCGGACGGAAAAGCCATTTTTTCCGAGGCTACGGTGATAGTGCCGGCCTTTTGGAGTCAGATCGCCGCCGATATCATTGCCCAAAAATACTTTCGCAAGGCGGGAGTCCCGGCGGACAAGATATACGAATGGAAGAAATGGAGCCTGGGAGAAGGCGGGAGGCGGCTTGGGCCCGAAGATCCCGGGGAAAAGCTCCCCGAAGACGGGGCGGAACACGACGCGCGCCAGGTTTTCCACAGGCTGGCCTACACCTGGATGGACTGGGGCAGAAAAAATAATTACTTTGACGGCGAAGAAGACGAAAAAGCCTTCTATGACGAAACCTGTTACATGCTGGCCCATCAGCTCGCGGCGCCCAACAGCCCCCAATGGTTCAACACGGGGCTCTATGCGGTCTACGGCATCAACGGCCCCGGCCAGGGGCACTATTATTTCGATCCCGAAAAGCAGGAACTGGTAAAATCGGACAGCGCCTACAAGCGTCCCCAGCCCCATGCGTGTTTTATCCTGTCCATCGAAGACGATCTGGTGAACGAGGGCGGCATCATGGATCTGGTAACCAGGGAGGCGCGGCTGTTCAAGTACGGCTCCGGTACGGGTTCAAATTTTTCGCATATCCGGGCGCTTAACGAAAAACTCTCGGGAGGCGGCATATCTTCGGGCCTTCTCTCCTTCCTCAAAATCGGGGATCGTTCCGCGTCGGCGATTAAGAGCGGCGGCACTACGCGGCGCGCCGCAAAGATGGTTACTTTGGACGCGGATCATCCCGATGTGGAAAAATACATCGGCTGGAAAGCCGATGAGGAGCACAAGGTAGCTTCTATGGTGATCGGTTCGGCGATTGTGAAAAAACATCTCGAGGGAATCAAGAAAGCCCTGGCGGGCTTCCGCGGCCCCGGGGCGGATAAATTTAACCCGGAAAAAAACCACGATCTCGCCGCGGCGCTGAGAGGCGCGCTGGGGGACAATATCCCTTCCACCTACCTGTATCAGCTCCTGCGCCGTCTTGAGCAGGGCGATGAAGAGGTAAACCCCGCCCTGTTTTCCACCGCCTGGGACGACGAAGCCTACAACACCGTGTCGGGGCAGTCCTCCAACAACAGCCTGCGGGCAAGCGATGAATTTATGCGGGCGGTGCTGAGCGACGCGGACTGGAACCTGACAAGCCGTACCACCGGGAAAAAAATAAAAACCGTCAAGGCCCGAAAGATCTGGACGGATCTTGCCCGTACAAGCTGGCAGTGCGCCGATCCCGGCCTTCAATTCCACACCACCATTAACGACTGGCACACCTGTCCCGCCGGCGGCGAAATTCGGGCTTCCAACCCCTGCTCCGAATATATGTTTCTCGATGACACCGCCTGCAACCTGGCTTCGATCAACCTTGCGGCCCTTTACAACAGAGAAAGCAGGGTCTTTAATATCGAAGGATACCTCCACGCTATCCGCATCTGGACAACGATTCTTGAAATTTCCGTGGTTATGGCCCAGTTTCCCGCGCCCCGTATTGCCCGGCTTTCCTATGAATACCGAACCCTCGGCCTCGGCTTCGCCAACCTGGGAAGCCTCCTCATGATCATGGGGCTGGCCTACGATTCGGAAGAAGGCCGCGCGGTGGCGGGCGCCCTTTCGGCCCTGCTTTCCGGCGAAGCTTACGCCCAGTCCGCCCGCATGGCCGCCGGGCTCGGCTCTTTCCTCCGGTACGGCGAAAATGCCCAAAATATGCTTCGCGTTATACGCAATCACCGCAGGGCGGCTTACAACGCTCCGGGCGCCGAGTACGAAGGGCTCCATACCGTTCCCCGCGGAATTGATCCCTCCTGCTGTCCCGCCCCTCTCCTCGACGCCGCCAGGGCCGCCTGGGACAGGGCCCTGGATCTGGGCAAAGCCCACGGTTTCAGAAACGCCCAGGTAACGGCCATAGCGCCCACGGGAACCATCGGACTCCTCATGGACTGCGATACCACCGGCGTGGAGCCGGACTTTGCCCTGGTTAAATTCAAAAAACTTGCGGGCGGCGGTTACTTCAAGATCATAAACCGGTCGGTGCCCCCGGCGCTGGAAACCCTGGGCTATTCACCCGAAGCAATCGACAGGATCGTTGCCTATGCCACCGGGTGCAAAACCCTCGCGGATGCGCCGGGGATCAACGTGAAAGCCCTCGAAGCAAAGGGCTTTACCCGCGAGGTCCTTGCCGCGGCCGGGGAAGCGGTTAAGACAAGCCTCAGCCTTGAGGGGGTGTTTAATCCCTGGATACTGGGCAGGGACTTTGTCGAAAAGGTTCTCCGTGTTCCCGAGGCAACCTGGTCGCTGCCGGGTTTCAGCCTCCTGAAGCATCTTGGCTTTACCGCCGCCGATATCGAAGCGGCGGAATTGTACGCCTGCGGAACGATGGGGCTTGAAGGCGCGCCGGGGCTTAAGAAAGAACATTATCCGGTATTTGACACCGCGACTCCCTCCGGTAAAACCGGCAGGCGCTCTATTGCCTGGACCGCCCATATCGGCATGATGGCCGCGGTGCAGCCCTTTATTTCCGGCGCCATTTCTAAGACCATCAATATGCCCAACGCCGCCGGCTATGAGGATGTAAAGGGAGCCTACATGCTTTCCTGGAAAAACGCCCTCAAGGCCGTTGCCCTCTACCGGGACGGTTCCAAGCTTTCCCAGCCTCTTTCCTCCTTCGCGCCCGGCGCCGACCCTCTGGTAGACGCAATCCTTAAAGTGGAGCGGAGTCTTGAAGCGCCGGTGTCCGCCGCCTGTGACCAGCGCGATGTCCGGGGAATGCGCAAACCCCTGCCCAACCGCAGGGCCGGCTATACCCAGAAGGCAAAGATCGGCGGTCATTCAATTTTTATTCGTACCGGCGAATACGACAACGGCAGCCTGGGTGAAATATTCCTTGACATGCACAAGGAAGGCGCGGCCTTCCGCAGCCTCCTCAACAGTTTTGCCATTGCCGTTTCCCTGGGTCTTCAGTACGGCGTGCCCCTTGAGGAATATGTGGACGCCTTTACCTTCAGCCGCTTTGAACCTAACGGTATGGTTCAGGGTCATGATTACGTGAAGATGGCCACCAGCGTCATTGATTACATTTTCCGCGACCTTGCAATCTCATACCTCAAGCGGTCGGACCTTGGGCAGATAAAGCCCGACGATCTTCTTGCCACGGGAACCAAAAACGACTCCGGCGCCCCGGCCGGCGACAAGTACCGCCGGAGCGGTGAAAAATTGAGCGCGGGATTCAAGCCCCAGGCTGCCGGCCGGTCCCAGGGCGGTTCGGCAGCCCCCGGCGGCCCCGTTTTGGCCCTGCCTTCCGGCGGAACAGGCTCCGGCCCGAAGGCTTACATTTCGGGTCAGATTTCCGGAGGCGTCTCGTCTTCGGGCCGGCCGGCCGGTACACAGGCCAAAACGCCGGTTCCGGAGCAGGCCGGGCCGGAACAGAGCGAGCTTATCAAGATCGCCCAGGCGCGCATCAAGGGCTACGAGGGCGATCCCTGTCCCGCCTGCGGTTCCTTCACCCTGATACGGAACGGTACCTGTATGAAGTGCGACACCTGCGGAGGAACCACCGGCTGCAGTTGAGGTAATTATTAAAGAAAGAAATTTAACCACGGAGGGCACAGTTACACGGA
>JAISAK010000101.1 GCA_031266695.1 Treponema sp. | reverse complement strand
ACACCGCTAGTAGGTTGTAAAGGCTAAAAAATTGATTAATTAAGAGAAATCGCAAAGGACGCCAAGACAAAATCCTACGGATTTTGTCAGTTTACGCAGAGAACACAAAGAAAGAAAACTAGAGTTGTTCAATAACTTCAGTTATTGAACAACTTCCGCTGAAAAACAGTAGATTTGGTGGATTTCTTGCAGAAACCCACCAAATCTACGAGACTTGTGCCGGACTTCAGTCCGCGACAACCAACCGGGTTGTTGAACAAGTCCACTAAGGGAAAATCTTTGAGAACGCGAACCAACGGTTCGATGCCCATGCTTTGCGTCCTTTGCGTTAAATTCTTCATTGAGTTATCCTGCAAATTAGTGTTTACAAGGTATTAGCAGGCTGATTAGACTAAATGGCAGGTTTTGAATTCACCGCAAAGGCGAAGAAGGAGGAGAAAAAAAAGACTTGGGAGCAAAAACTTATTCGACTTTTTCGACCTTGTGGTTAAAATTTTTTTCAAAGCCTGACAGTTTCTCGGACCATGAAAGTTAAATGACGCTACCCTGGCGGACGTATGCTTACCTATTTAAAAAACTCCGTAATAGAGTTGTTCAATAACTTCAGTTATTGAACAACTTCCGCTGAAAAACAGCAGATTTGGTGGATTTCTGCAAGAAATCCACCAAATCTGCGAGACTTGTGAGACAACCAACCGGGTTGTTGAACAAGTCCAATAAGGATAAACTGCGAAAAGGAGGAATAAAAATGAAAAAGGCTGTGAAAATCGCAATAATATCGGCGGCCGCTGTTGCGGTGGCGGCGGGAGTTCTCTTTGTCGCGATCCCCCTCGCTACGTCAAAACAAGCGGAGGCGAGGCTGGGCGAGGCTCTCGCGGAAGCGGGGATTCCCGAAGATATGTGGAGTGTTGGCAGGACATACTATGTCCCGCTTCTGGGGCATTTGGTGATTGAAAAACTGGACCTGGGGGGGATGCTCAAAGCGAAAAAAATCACCCTGGCGCTTAACACGGGCAGGGAAGACCTTTTCGCGGGTTCCGTGGATGTCCGGGAGGCGTCGTTTTCGTTTCCGGGCTATGCTGCCGATATTGCCGTCAAAAGCCTCTCGGTGGATGATTTTTCCGTGGACAAGGCGATGTTCGGCTACTCGCCGGTGGAAGCCGTCAAAAAAGTGGGAAATATCCGCTTGAGCAACGCGGTGATCGGGCAAAGAGGACGGACATACTATTCTCTGGGGAAATTCCACGTCAACGCCGGTTATGCCGAAGGGAAACCCCCGCTTCCTTCATCGGTATCGTTAAAGGATTTGACAATGGATGTCCGGCAGTTTGTGCCGCTTCCGGTTTCGCGCCCGGAGTACAGGTTTTCGAACATCGAGTTTAAAAATTCGCTTTCCGACGGCGTTTATACGGTTGATCTTGCCATCGACGGAGACAAGCTTTTTGCGATAAAAGCCCGTCTTGGCGTCTCTTTGCCCCACTCGCTTTTTGCGTCCGGCGAAATAACCGCTCTCTCCCGGATTGATTACGGAGAAGATGTAAAGCTGAATTCGCTTACGCTCACCTATACCGATAAATCATTTTTGGATCATGTTTTTGAACTCGCGGGAATGTCTGGCGGCAGAGCGGTCGCCGCGGAGCAGTTAAACGAAACGCTTATGATGTTTGCGGGGATGAGCGGAACCGATACGGAAAGGTTCGCGGGCGAAGCGGCGAAATTCATCGCAAAACCCGGAAAGTTTGAACTAAAAACAAACATCTACTCCCCCGTGAGCTTTGAGGAAATAGTCCGAAACCCGTTTGCGGTGAACTTAAGCCTCTCCATAAACGGAGGAAAGCCTTTCACAACCCGGTAGCACGGGCCGGAGCGCCTGCTTCCTGTTCATGGGACGCTTTTCTGCGGCGTCCTATGGAACACTATCTCCATCTCCCCGCTCCGGCCTTCGTTCCACACATAGAGCCTTTCTTCCCCGGCTCTGTACTCAAAGCGCGGCGCCTCGTTTAAGGGAACGAACTCTATCCGCGGCGCTTCGCCGAACTGTTCCGCGGGCAGGTAGATGATTGTGGGCGCGGCAATGGCGCCGTCCGCCCTGAACCGGCAGCGAAAGACGCCCCGTCTGTAGTCCCATTCAATCGAGAGGAGTTCGCCGGCTGTTGCCATTGGGTAGGGGCGCTTCCAGCCGGCGGCGGCGCGCTCTTTTCCTTCGGAAAAAATCGAAAGGTCTTCGTCGTTCCAGCCGTCGCCCGCCTCGTTGGTATTGTCGGCGGTGTAGTTCCAGAGAGTCGAATGGAGCAGGTTGGCGTCCACCGCGTCGTAGTACATGGACAGGGCTTCTTCATGGATGCTGTAGTTTCCGCTTGTAAAGGCGCTGCGCTTGTTCATGTCAAAGGGAAGGCCGAATTCGCCCAAAAGGCAGGGTATATTGCCCATGTGTTCCCGGGTCCACGCGACGCCTTCGGCAAGACATTCGGCAAAGTAGTCGCGGACCTTTTTTTTGCCCAGAATTATTTTCGCGTTGTCCGGACGTATGTTGAACCAGGGGCGGAAGCTCTTGGTAAAGAGGGAAAAGCCGTCGTACCAGTGATAGGCGTTCACCACGTTCGGCGGATCATCCTTTTCCCATGTCGGGTGCATTCCCTGGGGAAGGCCCTCGATAAAAAAGAAGCAGTTTTCGTTGGCTTCTTTCATCCTTTCGATAAACCGGCGGATAAAGGGCTTGAGGAAACCGCCGAGAAAATCCGCCGGCCGGTTTTCGCAGGCGGAAAAATGATCCGGCTTGAGCAGCCTTGCTTCGCCGTCCGAATCCGTCCAGACGCCGGCCCGCTTCCAGGGGCAGGCAAAGCCCTCTTTGAAGATGGAGACTCCCCGGGGGTTGAAGGTTTCCCATTGCGTGGGCCTGCCCAGCCGGTAGACGGGCACATTCACCGGGTATCCCGACGCCGCCTGCATGCAGGCCCAGGGGCTTGGCCGCAGCCCCAGCGGAACCATAGGGTTTTCGGCCGTTTGCAAATCCCGGCACCCGATAAAGCCGTAGTGGGGCTCGTTCATAATGCCCCAGCCGGCAAGGGCGGCGCAGTTTTTCAGGCGCCGGTAACAGTGCCTGAAGGCGGCGATATAGCGTTCCTGCAGCCAGTCCTGCGCGTTTTCGCCCTCTATGTCCAGGCCGGGAGCAAAGGCCCTGCCGCCGAAAAAAAGGCTGAACATGGTCGCCGCGGCATAGCGGTTGTAGTTGCCGGGCCACATCATTCTGGGGAAGGGATCGCCCTCCGGGTGGGCGGCGCTTTTGTGAAATTCGCCGTAGCGCTGCCGGGTCAGGGCCGCTCCCGCGGCGTCCGTCAGATCAAGGTCAATGCCGATTTTTTCCAGGGTCCAGGCGGGGGCGCCGTCGCCGCCGGTCCAGCGGCTCCAGACATCCTGGTGGGGGTCGATAAAGACGGAAAGGCCTTTTTTTTCCGCTTCCAGGAGAATTTTCCGAAGGTAGGCCAGATAGGCCTCGTCGTATTGGCCGGGGCCCGAATGTTCCAGGGCTTCCCAGGTAACAACCAGCCGCAAAAACGTCAAACCCGCGCGGCTTAGGCGTTCAAAATGACTTTCGGCCTCCTCGATGGGGAAAGGCCGTCCCACAAAGGAGGCGTTTTCGCGTATTTTAAGGGATTCCGCGGTCAAACCCCAGCCGGGCGGGCCAAAGGGGTTTTTTGAACCGCCGCCCAGGTTTACTCCCCTGAGTATCAGGGTACGGCCTTCTTCATCAAGTATCCGGTTGTTGAAAATTTTCATCGTCCTTCCTTTTTTACCCGGAGGGCTTGCGCCATATTGAAATATTACTCCATTATACCATATTATTTTAATGGGAGAAATGATATGAAGAAAGAAATTATTTTCACAAGCGTCCTCGCCCTGATTTTTGCCGCCTGCGCTACAACACAAAACAGCGCCCCGGGCAGAACCGTCACGGGCAGCGGGGCGCCCGCCTCCGGAACCACCCCCCGGGACGCGGCCGGACAAATACCTGTAGAAACGAAATCAATGATTTTGTTTGCCGACGGAACCCTGGATGAATATACTACGACGGATTACGACTCTTCCTATACCAACAGGGTGAATCAGAACCGGTATTCGGCTTCCGGCGCTCTGCTTGAGCGGGTGGAGTACTCCTACCGGGAGGGAAAGGAACAACCGGCCGCCAAGATAACCAGGGATGCCGAAAACCAGATCAAGAACCGGGTGGCTTATGAGTATAACGATCGCGGAAATCTTGTGAAGGAAACCCTGTTCAACAAGGCGGAAAAGATCGTTTCCCTTTATGAGTACGGTTACGACAACAAGGGGAATCGCGTATCCCGTACCGTAAACGGCGGGACGGGAATAAAGATGGCCGAGACTATCTACACATACAACAGCAGCGGAACCCTGGAGTCTTCCGAAACAAAGGACGGCGCCGGGCGGAAGATCAGTTCCACCGTTAACCAGTATAACTCCCAGGGTAATCTGATAAATCAAAAAGTTATGAACGGCGATGGACAAGTCGCCTCTCTCATCAACACGGTTTGGCGGGACGGACACGAAATAGAAAGCGAACAGACAGGTCAGGACGGCTCGGTTCAACTTCGGATAACCAATGAATACGGCGCCGGGGGAGAACTGCTTAAAAAGACGGTTGAAAATTTCCAGGGAGATTCTACTCAAATTATGCGGTATGAATATACCTTCAAACCCGGCCGGCGGTAGATTAAGGAGGAATCATAAATGAAAAAGTTTTTAATCGTTTTTCTGTTTCTCATAACAGCTTCTTTCTCTTTCGCGGATTCCGAAGAGATCGATCTCTATAACTATCTCTATCAGGGCGCCCTGACTCACGAAGAGCAGCTTTCCCTGCTGCAGACAATGGCGGAATCGAAACTGACGGGGGCCGGTGATTTTTACTCAAGGGCCCTCCATCGCCTGGTTATTGAGTATCCCAATGTCAGCGGGGCCACCGCAAGGGAAGTGGCGGATGAACAGGCCATTGTTCTTGCGAATCTTCTGGGGCAGGAAAAATACGCGGCCGCCGGCCCGGATCTGTGGCGGGCGGTGGATGTTTTTTCAAATCCCCTGGTCAAGGCGGAGGTTCTGATGGCGCTGGGAAAAATCCAGGCCAGGGCCTTTCTTCCCCAGGTGATACAGGTTTTGCAGGCTCTTAACGGATCGCCTGCCCCGGATCGCCTTAACGGTGAGCGCGTTGCCTTCGGCGCCATTGTGGCGCTGGAAAAGTATCAGGATATTTCCGGTTATCTGCCGGTCTATTTTGCGTCCACCGGCTGGTATTCCGACCGGATAAAGAATCAGGCCCTTAATTCGCTTGCCGTTATTTCTTCCGACCCAACCCAGCCCATGCTCGAGATTATCAATGGCAGCGGCTATAATTACGCCGTAAAGCTCGAGGCCCTGCAAAGCATGGAAGCCTCCGGCGCGTCAAACGATTCAAAATCTTCCGTGGCCGCCGCCGCTCTTTCCGAAGGCTGGCGCGCTTCCACTACCGACGCAAGGCTCCGGGGGCAGCTTAACTCAATGCGAAAATTCGCCATGCGCATGATCCGCAGCTACGGCGCCTCCGGTGATTCGATCTATCCGCTGCTGGAACGTTCCTACAAACAATTCGCCGACAGGAACGACGGCGACAGGGACGAAGCCCTGGACGCGCTGAATACCCTGCGCACGCTGGCGTCCGACGAATCCGCCAGGCGGCTTTCCGCTTTCCTTATGACCATCAATCAAAAGCTGCAAAGCGGAACTCTTACCAGAAAGGACGAGGATCTCGTTCGGGCGATAATTCCCGCCCTGGGAGCCGCCGGGCGCCCCATCGGCAGGCCGGCGCTGAATTCCGTTGTCGCCCTTAACTGGACCGCCGCGGTAAAAGCCCTGGCGCAGGAAGCGCTGAGGGATCTGCAGTAGCGCGCTCTAGTAGCCTGTTGCACTTGTGGATTTTTTTTGCATATTTATGCAAAAAAAATCCCGATTATCCGGCATGCTTTTGGAGTTTGTAAAGTATAAATATTCACTTTGTGAATATTTATACGGTTTTACGCGCGAAGCGCAACAAACTCCTGGTGTCGCAACACGATTGTAGTGGATACATGAAGAATTTACCGCTAAGTCGAGTCGAACCGAAGGTTCGAAGCCAAAGAAGTAGAAGAAGGAAGAAATTTAACCACGGAGTACACAGAGTAACACGGAGAATACAGGGACAAAATTGGATTTCAGACAGAAACTCTGTCGAACCAAAGGTTCGCAAACTCCGTGCCCTCCGTGGTTTTCTTTAATATTTTGTAATTACTCATACCAATCTGTTTAGTCTTTACAAGGTACGAGTAGCTCCGCTTCCGGCGGCCGCCAAAACGCGGCTTCAGGATCTCCCGCGGAGGTTCATTCGGACAGAATTTT
>JAISAK010000061.1 GCA_031266695.1 Treponema sp. | reverse complement strand
AAGCAATAGCCAATGAATTTGATACCAAAATTTACGCCGCCAATACCAATACCTTCGGGCGTTATGAAAATGAAACCGTTTTTCCGGACCCCGCTTCGGTAAAGCTCATTATTCTTATCCTGGACATAAAGGACTCCTACGGCAAAGACGGTAATAAAGGCTTTGTTGTCGGTTATTTTGATCCCGGGGATCTGACAAACTCTCACTATTCAAACAAGGCTCCCATACTCTACATAGACGCCAACCCCAATGACATAAATTCCGAGCTGACCTATTCCACCATTGCCCATGAATTCCAGCACCTGATTAATTACTGTACCACCGTGGAACGCAGGAAGTACACGATGGATACCTGGATAGACGAGGGCCTTTCCTGCGCGGCCGAATATATTTATTACGGCGAAATAGACACTTCCCGCAATTCCCGCCTGGATCGTTTTAACAAGGATCCCCTGGGAACCATTGCCAGGGGCAATAACTTTTTTATCTGGGGTGAAGACAGGGAGGAAGGTTCCGATACGACCCTTGACGATTACGCCACGGCCTACCTTTTTTTCCTGTGGCTGGATATACAGGGCAACAGGGAAATTTACAGGGACATTGCCCAATCAACAAAATACGACCATGAGGCCGTAACCGAGGCGGCGGTGAAAAGGTTCGGCGGCGGGGACGCGGCGTCTTTTAAAGACTGGGACGTCCTCCTCGGAACCTGGCTGAAGGCCAATTACATAGGCAGCGACAGCGGCCGGGAAGGATACGGAAACAAAATACACCCCCGGGTTTGGGCGGTTCCCGGCGGCGAGTACGAGTTGTAGCCGGGCGGCGCGGTGTATACCAAATACGACGGCGACGCCTTGGGCACCGGGGATATTAAATACCTGTCCATGACCAGAAGTCCCGGCAATTCATACCCGCCCGGCGACACACAGCGGCTGGTCATGTTCAACGCCATTACCGATGTTTACAATTCAAACGGCTCTTTCAGGAAGGATACCATAAAGAAAGGTACGCTGCCGCCGGGAGGCAAGGGAGAGACAAAGCCGCCCTCTCTTTCCGCGCGAAGCGTTCTTGACGCGCCTTATCCCATTGATGTCCGCATGGCCCGCGGCCGGGGGCCGGGCAGGCAGGGCTTTGTTCCGCCGGAGCCGGAAAAATGAAAAAGCCGCTCCTTGTTTTCTTCGCGGCGCTGTTCATTTTTTCCGCGGGAATACTTGTAGGTTTTGGCGGGAAGGAACGGGAAGACAAGCCCGGCGCGGAAAAGAGCCCGATTCTCTTCCGTGACCGGAACGGCAGACGGCCTGAACGAAAAGAAAAAACCCGGGAAGAAGTCGAGGCCCTTGAAACTGTCCGGGTTACGGGAAGGGTGCGTCTTGTAGGAAGCGGCATCCGCACGGAAATTGTTATTACCGGCAGTGACGGGGAATGGCACCTGGAACCAAAGGATCAGGAAAAATTCCTCAATCTTCAACAGCGGGTAGTAACGGTCGAGGGAAAGCTGGATACCGAAGAATTTGCCTTGATCAACAGCGGCAAGAAAATAGAATGGCTTATATTAAGGGACGCGGCCCTTATTCGGCAGTAAGACGCGGCGAAGGGCTGCCCGGACGCTTGAACGGAGCCCGGCCTCAATGCTACATTGAGGAATATGCCAAAGGCTTGGCAGGCTCCGCCCCGCCATACGCGGGCGGCTCTATACGGAGTTTACCTTGTTTCTGAAACACCTTGCCATATTTGGCTTTAAGTCTTTTGCCGACCGTACCGAGATCGAATTCTGCGACGGTATTACCGCCCTGCTGGGGCCCAACGGCTGCGGAAAATCGAATGTGGTTGACGCCATCAAATGGGCGCTGGGGGAACAGGCTTCAAAGTCCCTGCGGGCGGAAAAAATGGAAGACGTTATCTTTAACGGAACGGAAAGCCGCAAGGCTTTGAATGTTGCCGAAGTAACGCTGACCCTCGCAAACGAAGCGGGCCTTCTGCCCCTGGACATGCCCGAGGTTGAAATAAAACGGCGGCTTTACCGTTCCGGCGAAAGCGAATACTTCATCAATACGGCGCCGGTCAGGCTCAAGGAAATACGGGAACTTTTTTGGGATACCGGCGTAGGCAAGACGGCTTACTCGGTAATGGAACAGGGCAAGATCGATCAGATCCTTTCCTCCAAGCCCGACGAGAGGCGCTATCTCTTTGAGGAGGCCGCGGGAATTACCCGCTTTAAGGTACGCGGCGCGGAAGCCGAACGGAATCTGGCAAAAACCGAAGAGAACATGCGCCAGGTTGAACTCATACTGAGCGAGGTAAAGCGCAGCTACGACAGCCTCAAGGTGCAGTCGGAAAAGACCCTTAAATACCGCGCCCTGCGGGACGAAATTTTCAATTACGAACTGGACATTCAGCTTCTGCGCCTCAAACAGTTTAAATACGAGCGGGATGAGCGGAACGAGACCCTGAAACGCCGCGGCGCGGAGCGCGACAGAATCAGCGGCGAAATGGAAGCGGACAACAAGGCCCTTGAAGAAAACATGGATGAAGTAAATTCCATGGAAGGCCGGCTGGTGGAATTTCAGAAAAATATTTACGGCCTTGCCGTGGAAAAAAACGCCCGGGACAAAGAGGTGCGGCTTCTCGGCGAACAGCGGGTTGTAATAAAGGCCAGGGCGGAACAGAACGAAGGCCGGGAAAAACAGACGGAAATCAGGATTGGCGAATTGACCGAAGACGCAGAGGAGCAGGACGGGGTAGTTCTGGATCTGCGCAAGAAAGTTACCGGCATAGAAAACAACATCCGCTCCTTCGAAGAAAATATTCAGCTTGCGGCGGCGCGGATCGGCGAAAATGAAAACACCGTACTCAAAGCGGAAGACGAAATCCGCTCCTTTGAAAAAGAGCAGGCCGCCCGGGAAAAGGATCTTGAAAAGATAACCGACGACATTGTCGCCGCCCTGGACGCGGGCCTGAAGGAAGCGGGGTATTCCGCGGTGGAACGGCGCGGCGCCGAGGCCGCCCTTGACGAAGCCTTTGGCCGGCTGCGAACCCTGCTTTCCGGCCGCGAAACCCTTGTCCGCGATCTTGCGGCCTATGCGGAAAGGGCTTCCGAAGGGGCCGCCGGGGGAGGCGTTGACGCGGAGGAACTCAAGCGCCTTGCCTCGGCGCTTGCCTCGGGCCTGGCGGAAGCGGCGGCGGACGCGGAAAAGGCCGCGGCGCTTTTTGAAAGTTACCGGAAAACAACCCCGGCCTTTATCGACGAGTTTCTTGCCCCTGAAGGGATCATTACCAAAAAGCGCGCCCTTGACGCGAAGATACGGAGCGTCAAGGAAGGCATAGAGGCAAGGCGGGAAAACATCAGAACCCTCCGGGGTGATAACGTCAGCCTGAACGCGAAGATCGACGAGTACCGGGCGACCCTGGAGGATCTGCGGGTCGGCCGGGCGCAGATGAGCGCCCAGGCGCAGTCCGCCGAAGAACAGGCGCGCCTTATACGGCGGGAGCTTGCCGGCCAGGAAGGGCTGCTCAAGAATATCCGGGATGAGCTCTTCCTCGATCGCAGGCGGATGGAAGAAATCGACGGGCGAATCAGAGACACCGAAGAAGAAATTGCGGACCTGGAACGGAAGGGAAAAAACCTTACCGCCGATCTTGAAAAGCTTGAAAAGGATATTCAAAAGCAGAACAAGGATGTCGCCGGCCGGCAGGAACTAATCAAAAAGCGAAGGGCCGAGCTGGCAAAGGCGCAGGAGGCTCTTGAAAAAATACACCTTGAGCTTGTGCAGTCCGAAACGGAGATAAAAAATATCCAGGACAACTTCCGCGAAACCCATTCAAGGGATTTAATGGAATTCGAGGAACGGATATTTACGATTACCGCCGTTCCTTCGGAACTGCGGGAAAAACTTGCCGCTTCACGGGCGCAGATGCGGGATCTCGGTTCCGTAAACCTTATGGCCCCGGAAGAATTTATTGAGATCAAGGAACGCTACGATTTTCTCAGCAGCCAAATGGCCGATCTTGAAAAAGCGAAAAAGGATCTTGAAGACCTTACCGCGGAGATTCGCACCGAGTCTTCGGAGATCTTCGTCATTACCTACAACAAGATACGGAAAAATTTTCACAATATGTTCCGCCGTCTCTTCGGAGGCGGCCGGGCGGAACTCCGCTTATCCGACTCAAACCATGTCCTGGAATCGGGCATTGAAATTTTCGCCCAACCGCCCGGAAAAAAGCTGGAGCATATCAGCCTGCTCTCCGGCGGTGAACGTTCCATGACGGCGGTAGCTCTGCTCTTTGCCACTTACATGGTAAAGCCCAGCCCCTTCTGCCTTCTCGATGAAATCGACGCCGCCCTTGACGAGCAGAACGTCAGCCGCTTTGTGCATCTTCTCCGCGAGTTCAGCGGCACAAGCCAGTTCATCGTGATTACCCATAACAAGAAAACCGTAATCGGGGCGGGTACCCTTCTTGGCGCCACCATGGAGGAATCCGGCGTTACCAAGGTGATCTCGGTCCGCCTTGAAAACGACGAAGTCGCCAGGGCAAATGCGGAACCTTCCCAGACGGAGCTGTTCGAAGAAGAGGATGTGGAATTCGAGGAAGGCCGGGAGCTTCCCGCCGGCATTGACGATCCCGCAAAGGTAAAAGAGACCGATCTGCGGCCGATACGCGCCGCGCCGGAAACGCCGGCTGTTCCCGGCAATTAATCATCTTTCATGCGGATTATTGCCGACCTGCACATACATTCCCGCTACTCCCGCGCAACCAGCTCAAAACTCACTCCGCCCCACCTTGATCGCTGGGCGCAAATCAAGGGGATAGACCTTGTGGGAACCGGGGACTGTACCCACCCCCGCTGGCTTGCGGAACTGCGGGAACAATTTGAGGACGCCGAAGAGGGCCTGTACGTATTGAAGGAAAAGATTCGCCGGGACTTTGCTTCCGGCCGCGCGGTGGAAGAGGAACTGCCGCGGCCCGGCGCGGCTTTACCGGACGGCGTGGGCGGTACGGACAACCCGGCCCCCGCGCCCCGTTTTGTCCTTACCGGCGAAATCAGCACCATCTACAAGCGGGACGGCAAAACCCGTAAAGTACATCACCTTGTCATGCTGCCCGATTTCAGGGCGGCCGCGGCTTTTCAAACCAGGCTGGAACGGGTTGGAAACATCGTTTCCGACGGCCGTCCTATCCTGGGGCTTGATTCGCGGGATCTCCTTGCCCTGCTTCTTGAAACCGATGAACGTTCCGTGCTTGTTCCCGCCCACATTTGGACTCCCTGGTTTTCGGCGCTGGGGGCAAAATCCGGCTTCGATTCGATTGAAGAATGTTACGGCGATCTAACCGCGTACATTCCCGCGATTGAAACCGGGCTTTCTTCCAACCCTCCCATGAACTGGGCCCTTTCCGCCCTTGACCCTTTTTCGATCATTTCCAACTCCGACGCCCATTCCCCCGACAAACTCGGCAGGGAAGCGACTATTTTTGACATGGAGCTTTCCTATCCTGCCCTGAAGACGGCGCTGGGGGCCGCCGGTGTTCCGGGAATCCTGGGTACCGTTGAATTCTTCCCCCAGGAAGGCAAGTACCACTACGACGGGCACCGCAAATGCGGGGTCTGCCTGGAACCGGAAGAAGCGGCGGCCCTGCTTGCCGGGACAACCGCAGGCGGAATCTCCGGACGCGAGGCCGCTGCGGAAAGCGGCGCGGGCCCCCTGTGCCCCGTCTGCGGCAGGCCCCTTACCCGCGGGGTTATGGGGCGGGTGCTGGAGCTTGCGGACCGGCCCGTGGACGAACGGCAGGCCGCGCCGCCGGAGCCGGATTCCGGTAATCGCCGCCCCTACTATTCCCTCATTCCCCTCAGGGAAATTCTCGGCGAAATTCTGGAGACCGGGCCGGGTTCGAAAAGAGCAGGCGCCGCGTACAGGGGCCTGATTGAAAGGGCGGGAAGCGAATTTTCAATCCTTCTGGACACGGAGCCTTCCGGGCTTGAAAAAACAAAGCTTCCCGGCCTTTCCGGGGAACTCCTTGCCGAAGCCCTTGAACGCATGCGCAGGGGCGAAGTGTCGATACGCCCCGGCTACGACGGCGAATACGGGGCCGTCAGTGTTTTTGCGCATAACGGAAGGAGGGATGAAGGCGGCGGCCTCTTTGACGATCCGCCGCCGAAAGCTCCTCCCCCGGAGGAAGTGAAGGGCACGCCAAATCCAAGGGGCCGCGGCGGGGCGGCCGGGAAGCGCGGGCCGGACGCGGCTCCCGCAGCGAGGGCGGTTTTGGCAAAAACCGATAGGAAGGCGGAGGTTCATATCAGCTTCGACCGGTTTCAGGAAGAAATCCTCGCTTACGACGGTTCCCGAACCATCGTCATTGCGGGGCCGGGCGCCGGAAAAACCGCCCTGCTGGCGGAGTGTATAGGCCGTCTTGTCGGCGGCGGCGCGGACCCGGCCTCCGTTCTTGCCCTCAGCTTTACCGTTAAGGCCGCGGCGGAACTCCGCGGGCGCATCGAAGGCCGGCCCGGAGAAGGAGGCCCGGGGGACGGAAAGGGCCGGGTAAACACGGCGACTTTTCATTCCTTCTGCTGCGCGGTTCTTCGCGAACAGGCCGCGGCCGCGGGTATTCCCCCGGACTTCGGCATATTGCCGGAGTCCGCGCGCGCCGCGCTGCTTCGGGATCTCTGCAAGGGCCCCGGCGGAAAATCCTTTCCGCGGCCCCGGGAACTGGACGATTACATCGGGATGCGCAAGCGCTTCCTCCTGCTCCCCGGCGGCGTGACGCCCGGCGCCCCCGGCGCGGCCGCCGTTCTCGATTCCCTTGCGGACGAATTCCCCATTCCGCCGCCCGATCCCGAATTGGAAAAATTCTACAGCCTCTACCGGGAAAAACTTCGTGAATCGGGGCTGCTTGATTACGATGATCTGATTGCCGGAACGGCGCGCCTGTTCGGGGCGCGGGAAACGGTTCTTGCCGAATACCAAAAACGCTGCCGCTATATCTTCGTGGACGAGTATCAGGACCTGAACTTGAGTCAGTACTTGTTGATCAGGCTTTTGGCCGGC
>JAISAK010000027.1 GCA_031266695.1 Treponema sp. | reverse complement strand
AGCCGGGTTCACCGGAAAAGAAAACTGCCGGCTTCCCGCTCCTCCCTCCGCGCAGCAGGGTTACGTCACAAGGGAGCTGCCCCGGGATCTGGGCTTTATCCGTTATGTGATCCTTGCCGCCGAAACGGCCGGCGGCGATTCCCGGATTTCGGACAGGGTTGTCAGGCTGCTGAGTTACGATCTGGGTGAAGATTTTGACCGGGGAATGGCGGCCATTGAGAACGAAGGCGCGCAGTTTGAAATAATCAATTCCCTGCGCGACAATCTGAAGCCCCTGATCATTTTTTACCACGGGGTGTTTTTCCTTCCCACCCTGCTTATGACGGTGATTATCGCCATCTCCTTTACAAGGCGCGTGACCCAGCCGATAGTGGAATTAACCGAGGCAACGCGGAGGGTGGCCGAAGGGGATTTTTCGATTCAAATTCTTGCCCGAAGGGGAGACGAGCTGGGCCTTCTTATCCGTTCTTTTAACGCCATGGTGCAGGACCTTGAAAAATCCCGCGCCGCCCTGGTCAAGGCCGAAAAAATTTCCCTTTGGCAGAATATGGCCCAGCAGCTTGCCCATGAAATAAAAAATCCCCTTACCCCGATCAAGCTTTCCGCCGAAAGGCTGCTGCGGCGCTGGCGGAACGAGCCCGAACGGATCGGGGAGATTATCGAGAGTTCCATGCTGGCCATCATCCAGGAAACCGAAGGTCTTTCAACCCTGCTTACCGAATTCAAAACCCTGTCCAGGCCTATGGAGCCTTCCCGGTCCTGGACAATGCTTAAGGAAACCGCGGAAGAATGTATCATTCCCTACCACAGTTCCCATCCCGGCGTACAGTTCGACACGGAACACATGGCCGGGGACATCTCGGTCAAAATCGATAAACACCGCCTTTCCCAGGTTCTTGCCAATCTGATAATCAACGCGATAGACGCCATGAACGGCAGGGGGCTTATTGAGCTGCGTACCGATCTTGTTAAAAAAAGAGAGAACCGGTATTGTAGACTAAGTATCAGAGATACCGGCAAAGGTATTAGCAAGCAGGAAGGATCGCTCATCTTTACTCCCTACTTCACCACTAAAGGAGAATCCGGAACCGGCCTTGGGCTTCCCATTGTCGAGCGAATTGTAAACGATCATGGCGGTATTATCTGGTTCAATTCGGCGGAAGGCATGGGAACCACTTTTTTTATTGATCTTCCGATAGATGCGCCGGCGTTTTCGGAGAGAAGCGCCGCGCCGGACGGCGGGGCGGGGGCGGGAATATCGGCGCCGGGCTATCCCCCGGAGGAAAAAACGGAGCGTGTATGACGGCTTCAATTCTTATCATTGATGATGAACGGGGAATACGTTCCACCCTTGCGTCTATCCTGGAGGATGAAAAATACAAGGTTTACACAGCCGAAGACGCTGTCGCCGGCATTGATATTCTTGATCGTAAAAAAGTCGATCTTGTATTTCTCGACGTGCTTCTCCCCAAAATGGGGGGGATAGAAGCGCTGGAAAGGATTCGCAGGGACTGGTCGGCTGTAGAGGTTGTGGTAATTTCGGGACACGCCAATGTGGATATGGCGGTACGCGCGGTAAAACTCGGGGCCTTTGATTTTTTGGAAAAACCCCTTTCCCTTGACAAGGTGCTGACGGTGTGCCGCAACGCGCTGGCCCTGCAGAAACTCCGGAAAGAAAACCGGAGTCTCAAAAAGAACGCTTTTCTTGCCCGGGACGAGATTATCGGCACCAGCGCCGCCATAAACGGCGTTCGGGAATTGATAAAGCAGGCGGCGGCTACCGACGCCAGGATTCTTATTACCGGAGAAAACGGCAGCGGAAAGGAAGTAGCCGCAAAGGCTATTCATTTCGGATCCGCCCGGGCGGACATGGCTTTTGTGGAACTTAACTGCGCCGCCATTCCCGATACCCTTATCGAAAGCGAACTCTTCGGCCACGAAAAAGGGGCCTTTACCGACGCGATTTCAAGCCGCAAGGGCCGGTTTGAAACGGCCAGCGGCGGAACCCTCTTTCTTGATGAAATCGGGGAGATGTCCCATTCGGCCCAATCCACGGTGCTTCGGGCAATACAGGAACAGAAAATTGAGCGCCTGGGCGGAGAGAAAACCATAGAAACCGATGTCCGCATAATAGCCGCCACCAACAAGGATCTGGAAAAGGCCTGCGAAGAGGGCCTTTTTCGGAGGGATCTCTTTTTTCGCTTAAATGTCATCCCCGTTCATATACCTCCGCTCCGGGAACGGACAGAGGACATCCCGGTACTCCTCCGTCACTTTCTTGAAACCTTTGACTTCAAGGAAGCCGAGCTGGAAGAGGAAGCCCTGGATTTCCTGGTTTCCTATAAATGGCCCGGAAATATAAGAGAATTGAGAAATTTTGCCGAAAGAATCGCGGTAATGCACCGGGGGGACAGGATCGACGGCAAAACCGTCAGGGAGATGCTCTTTAAGAATCCCGGAGTCCCGGAACGGAAAGACAACCCGGCGGAAAATTTTTCCGGCGTCCCGGCGGATCTGCCCAAGGATCTTATGTGCCGGAATTTCAACGAGGCGAGAAAAATTTTCGAAAAATATTATTTAGAGTTTCAACTTTCCAAAAATGGTGGTATAATATCAAAGACAGCGGAGGCTATCGGAATCTATCCAAGCAATCTCCACGCCAAATTGAGAAAATATTTTATCTCAACGTCTAATTTAAAGGAAGAACGATGAAAGAGCTTACCGGGCGCCAAAAGGAAGTTTTATCCTTCATCGCGAAATTCATCAGAGCCCATTCTTATCCGCCGACTATTCGGGAAATAGCGGAGTCCTTTTCAATTTCCGTGAAAGGAGCGCACGATCATATCACGGCCCTTAAAAAAAAGGGCTTCCTTCGGCAGGTCGACAAGCGGTCGCGGACTATGGAACTTGTCAAGTCCTACGGCGAAGAAGAGGATTCGGACTCGATTGTTCACATTCCCCTTTTGGGAACCGTAGCCGCGGGGAGGCCCCTGATGGCGGAGGAAAATTTTAACGGGACTATCCCCCTGTATCGGTCCATGATGAAAAAGAACAGAAAGTACTTTGCCCTGACGGTTAAAGGAGACTCCATGTCCGGCGTCGGCATTATGGACGGCGACACGGCGATTATAGAAGAGCAGAGCATTGTCCGGAACGGAGAGATAGCCGTGGCGGTGATAGACGACGCCGCCACCCTGAAACGTTTTTTCAGGGAAACCACCCGTATACGGCTTCAGCCTGAAAACCCCTCCTTCGGGCCCATTTACTGCCAGGAAGTCCGGATTGCGGGCCGCCTCGCGGGCATAATTCGTCAGTATTAAGATGTCCGACGGCGCAAAAAGCAAAAAAGCGGGGTCCTGCCATATTTTTCTCGGCCCGGAACTGGGCAAAAAACAGAGCGCCCTGGAAGCCGTCAGAAAAAGCCTTGCGCCCGGGGGCGGCGTGGCGGAGTCCCCCGGCGGCGCTTCCGCGGGGGCCGTTGACGAGACGGTTTTCTACGCCGGAGAAACGCCGGCCTTGCAGATGGCTGCGGCCATTCAAAACGGCAGTCTCTTTGCGGAGGCCCGGCTCTTTTTGATAAAAAGCGCGGAGCTTATCAAAAAAAAAGACGAGATAGATATCCTTGCCGCCTGCGCGAGACAGCCGGGCGAAGGTACGGCGCTGATTTTTGTTTCCGAAAACAACAGCATCGCGAAGGGTCTTGAGGACGCGGTTCCCAAGGAGAACAGAAGAGTCTTCTACGAACTTTTTGAAAACGAAAAGACCGAATGGCTTGCGTCGTTTTTCGGGCGCGGCGGTTTCACTGTTGACGCGGAGGGAATCGAGGTTATCCTTGAATTGGTGGAAAACAACACCGAGGCCCTGGAACGGGAATGTTCAAGGCTTATGCTTTTTTTCGCGGAGAAGAAAACCATCGGCGCTTCGGACCTTGAGGAATGGCTTTCCCACAGCAGGGAAGAATCGGCCTTTACCCTCTTTTCCGGAATTGCCGCGGGGGATTTTCCCAGAAGCCTTGAATCGCTTCATGCCCTTCTCGGCGCGAAGGAAAGCTTCCAAAGAATCCTGGCGGGCCTTGCGTTATGCTTCAGGCGGCTCAGGGATTACCTTGCCCTTGCGGAAAGGGGCGAAGTAAATAATTTCGAGCTGAAAAAAATCGGAATTGCCGCGCCAAAGGCGCGTAACGACTACGCCGCGGCGTCCCGCATATACAGCGCGGCCGGCGCGGACGCCTGTCTTGCCCTGACCGCGGAATACGATATCCTCCTCCGTTCCTCGGGAAGCGCCCTTGAGTCAATTCTTATGGACCGCTATCTTTATAAAATTTTCCGGGCCGGGGCCGACCCTACACAGCCGTCTTTGGCTTCCATGCCCTAAAACGGCTTTCCGCCTTATCGAACAGGAACTGGGTAACTCCGCAGATGATAATGTAGAGGACAAAAATGTCAAGATAGGCTTCCACGTAATTGTAGGCGTAGCTTGCCTCGATTTTCGCGACCGCGGTAATGTCTTTCACGGTCATGATGAAAGCCAGGGAGGTGTTCTTGATAAGGGTGATGGTAAGATTGCAGAGATTGGGCAGGGCCGTTACCAGGGCCTGGGGAAGGACAATGCGGAGATAAGACCGCGCCGGCGAAAGCCCTGCCGAAAGGGCCGCCTCGTACTGCCCCTTGTCCACCGCGAGCAGGGCGGAGCGGAAAAGCTCCGCGAGCAGGGCGGCGTTGTTAAGGGCAAACACCGCGTAGGCGTAAATGATAGGGTCAAGATCAAAGATGTTGACAGCCCAGCCCGCTTTTTTGAAAAGCCCGTTGAGCAGGCTGGGGAGCAGGCTGTAGAGGATAAGTATCTGGAGCACAATAGGCGTACCCCGGATAAAAGAGATATACAGGTTTGAAAGCTCCTTCAGTATCCGCACCCTGTAGATATTGCAGAGGGCCATGACAAAACCGAAAGGCGCGGCGATAATCAGGGCCGTCAGGGTAATTTTCAGGGTAACGGGTACCGCGCCCAGGGCAAGGAGAAAGGCCCTCATCATAAAGGGAAGATCGAGCCGCATCCTAAGGCGCCTCCCTCGTGATATTGCGCCGCGATTCCCGCTCCCGGCCGATGCTCCGCCTGCCCCGGGAAAGGCGTTTTTCCAGGGCCCGAAAGCCCCGCTCAAGGATGATCGTTACCGCCCAGTAGATCAGCGCCAGGGCGATGTAGGTTTCCAGCCCGTACGCGCCGTAGTTACGCGAAATGATGAGGGAACCTTCTCCCATCATGTCTATCATGCCTATGGTATAAGCCAGGGCGCCTTCTTTCATAAGGGCGACAAGGGCGTTGCAGAAATTGGGCAGAGCCGTCGTCAGGGCCTGGGGCGCGGTGACGCGGAAAAAAGCCTGAACCTCACTCAGCCCCGCGCTCAGCGCCGCCTCCCGCTGTCCCTTGTCCACCGAAAGGTAGGCGGCGCGCATCAATTCGCCCATGTTCGCGGAAAAAAGCAGGCTCAGGGTAAGGATGACAAAAACGCTCTTGGACATGCCGTTGATGTCGATGCCGAAGAAGCCCATCACGAGCTCGGGCAGGGCGTAGTAGATGATAAAAAGCAGGACAATAGAGGGAGTGCAGCGCAGGGCCACAATGAAGGTTCCGGCTATTCTGCCGGCAAGGGGACTCCTTCCCAGCCGGGCCTTCGCAAGCAGAAAGCCCAGAAGGGAACCGGCGATCACCGTTCCCGTCATGAGGAGCAGAGTCACCGGAAGGCGGGCGAGCAGGCGGGGAAAAACCCCGAGGATAAATTCAGGATAAAAGGGACGATCCACGCCTGCTATTATGTCAGATATATCGGAAAATATCTTCCCCGAAATACTGCACGGAGAGCTTCCCGAGGGTACCGTCGGCTATGAGTTTTTTCAGGGCCTCGTCGCATTTGTCCGCCAGATCCTGATTGTTTTTGTTGAACAGCGGGTAGGTTGGAATGGCCCTGTAGGGAGCGTAGGAAAGCCTGTCGGCGTAACGGTGCCAGGCACCGTTTGGATCCTGAACGGTGGCGTCAAAGGAAAGCTTGATGTCGAAGAAGGCGTCATAGCGGCCCTCTATTACCCAGGTATAGGCGTCGGTGATGATGAACACGTCGGAAGGAACAAGCTTTACCTGCGCGTCGGGATGATTGTTGTTGTAGTCCTCCACTACCGGCCACTGGGCGCTTTGGGGCGGAATGGGAACCAGTTTGCCGCTGAACCGGGCAAAGGATTCAAAATCCCTGATCCTGTCCGCGTTCTCCGTCCGGTAGGCAATGCCGATAACGCTTGCCCCTATGTAGGACTCGGGGATGATGAACTTCTTCTTTCGATCCTCGGTAAGCCAGGCGCCTTTTATCCCGACTGTATATTTGCCCGACTCTACCCCGATGAGCAGATCGTCATCCGAAGTCCCCACATACTCGAATTCATATTCGGGTATAAGCTCGTCAACCGCCCTGAGTACCGCCACCTCAAACCCGTCGGATTCTCCCTTTTCGTTGATAAAATCATAGGGATAATAATTCTGGGTATGGGCTACGCGAACCTTCTGCGTTCCCGGCGCCCCGGAATCCCTTGCCCCGCCGGCAAAAAGGGCGGCTCCCAGCATAAACACAAGGGCTCCAAGCATAATTCTTTTCATATAATATCTCCTTAGTGGTGAATAGATAATTCATAGTATACCGATATGAATTGTTTTTGTCTAGACCAAGGCAAAAACCTATTATCATCAGGAATTGCCGGCTGCTTCCCGCACCCAGCGCAGGCGGCGCAGATCAATGTCCCGCGGCAGGGTACAGTCGGCGCCGAGGATAATACCGGTCCGGCCGGCTTCGGCCAGGAGGCGCCGGGTTTCGGCCTTGATTTCTTCCTCGCTTCCCCGGTAGAGCAGGCCCCTGACCGTGTTGTCAAAACCGCCGATTACCGGCCTGCCGCCAAAAAATTTTTTTCCCCGGGCCAGGGAAAATTTTTCAAACACCGAGGCCCAGTTGATGATGTCCGCCGGGTAATCAACAAAGTGGCTGAAGTCGTTCCTGAAGCCTTCGTAGCCGCAGATGTGCAGTATGTTCCGGGCGGACTTTGCGGCGGCAAGCACCGCAAGGTCGCCGGGGGCAATCACGGAACGGTGAAGCGCGCCGTCAATGCGGCGGTCGCTCACGTCCTGGGCGCTGAGGTAAATGCCGTCGACGCCGCCTTCCTCAATCACCCGCCGCGCGAGAAGGGAAAGATCCCCCGCGACGACATCAAGGGCCCGGGCGGCCGCGCCTGAGTCTTCCAGGATCAAATCCGCGAGCAGCGCGTCAGGCGAAACGCCGGAGGCGCGGAAATCCCCGCTGCCCAGGCGGACAAATTTAAAAATGGTGGCCGGTGAAAAAATATTGTAAAAGGTAAGAACCTCCCCGCCGAAAAGGCCGGTAAGGGTTTTGGCAAAGGCAACCTGTTCTTCTATCCAGGGGTGGTCCGGCCCGATGGATTCTACCTTCCAAAGGTCTTCCGCTGTCCGGGCTTTCCGGAATTCGCGGTTGGGGTATATAAAAAACCCGTCGGTCATGATCTTGAGCAGGTCGGGCTGAAATTCCCGGAAGAATTTTTTGTGCCCTTCGATATTCCGCTCAATCATCCGGGGATCGAGGAAGCCGTCGGTTAGTTCGTCGGCGGTAAAATGAAACCAAAAGCCCAGGGGAACCCTTTCAACCGGTTCGTTGCGCAGGGTCCGCAGTATCCATTCCCGCTTGTTCATGCTTCGTCCTTGCGGTTAACGTCCCCTTTTTGCCCGTCCAGAAGAAGCAGCATATCCCGTATCTCGGCCGCGCGCTCATATTCCTCCGCGGCCACCGCCCGGTTAAGCATTTCGAGCAATTCCCTGTGCCGGGTATCGGGATTCTTCGGAGAAAAACCGGCTCCGGCGGCTTCCCCGGCCGCGTCTTCCGCCTCCCCGGCCTCATTTATTTCTTCCAAAAAGAATTCCAGGGGAATACCGGCCTGTTCGATAACCCCGGAATCAATAAAGATGGGGCATCTCCGGCGGACAGCCAGGGCAAAGGCGTCGGA
>JAISAK010000013.1 GCA_031266695.1 Treponema sp. | reverse complement strand
CACGTATCCGATGAGCAAAAAGAAGAAATGCAAAAAATAATAGATAAAATTAAAAGTAAAAATTACGTCGTATAACAGGACTGAATACGCTTTTTTTGTCCGGCCGGACAAACCGGGCCAGTAGGCGGCTCGGCCTCCGCGGGATCGCCAAAGCCGCCAGGCCTCTTCCCTATCGTAAAAAAGATATGCAAGAAAAGAGTTTGTACCCCCGGCCTTGCCTGCCTTGGCTTCTTCCACATCATAAAAAAACATGCAAGGTAATAGGTTCTGCCTCTGGCGCCACGAATGAAGCGCATGACTTCCCCCGTGGGAGCATTTTTTATACCTCGATCTCTTGCCTATCACTAAAAAGACATACAAGTTAAAAAGCTTGTACCCCAAGGCCCCCCTGCCCGGCGACTTCTGGCCTCTTACAATGAAGGTTGATCGTCGAAGAGAGTAAAACTATCCGTCAGGGAACAAAGGCGTTCACGAAACAAAGTTGAGGAACATAGGAGCCGGGCAGGTAAGGCCTTGGGGTACAAATCTTATCTTGCATGTATTTTATACCACAGGCAAGTGAACGGCGGCTTTGGCCTCCCTCGGGGGAATATCCTGTTTTCATTCATGTCGCCTGGGGTATAATATATTACCGTTCTATAGGGTATACTCTTGCCGTGAAGAAGCAAAAATCCTTCGTCTTCAAATGTTCCTCCTGCGGCCATGAAGAGCCCAAGTGGCTGGGCCGCTGCCCCGAGTGCGGGGAATGGAACACCCTCATTGAAACGGCGGTAAATCCGGCGGGCAGGGAAGGGCTTCCGGGCCTTTACGGCGGCGGCGCCCGGAGCGGCCGGGCGCTTCCCGGGTCGCTGCCGCTTTCGGCGGTAGACCCCCAGGAAGGGAGCCGGATCAGCAGCGGCATCCCCGAGTTTGACAGGGTGCTGGGGGGCGGAATCATGAAACGCTCCGCCATCCTTGTGGGAGGCGAACCGGGCATCGGTAAATCCACCCTGCTCCTTCAGGCTGCGGCGGCGGCCGGTACCAGGGGGCGCGTTCTTTATGTGTCGGGCGAAGAGTCCGCCGGCCAGGTGCGGATGCGGGCCGACAGGCTTGGCCTTCGCAACACGGACAGGATAGAGATTGTCTGTTCCGGAAATCTTGAAGAGATCGAAGCTATCCTTGAGGCGGTCAAGCCGGCGCTTATTATGGTCGATTCCGCCCAAACCCTCCTTACCGCCGAAGCGGGGCTTGTTCCCGGTACCGTGAATCAGATGAAGTACTGTTCCTACGCGCTCATCTCATGGATCAAGGAACACGACGCCGCCCTGTTCCTTGTCGCCCATGTAACCAAAGACGGAACCATTTCGGGGCCAAAGACTCTGGAACACATGGTGGATACGGTACTGTATTTTGAAGGCGCCGAAGAATCAACAAATGACGGGGACTGCCGTTTTCTGCGGGCAACGAAAAACCGCTTCGGCTCGGTGGATGAAATCGGCATTTTTACCATGAGCGAGCGGGGGCTTTCCGTGGTTGAGGATACGGGGCGGCTCTTTCTGGTCAGGCGTGAAGGCGAACTGCCCGCCGGCGTGGCCAGGGCGGCCGTACTCGAAGGAAGCAGAACCCTCCTTGTGGAGATCCAGGCCCTGACCATACCGGCCAAGGGCGCGGTAAGCCGGGTTTTTTCCGACAAGATCGATTCGGGCAGGGTTTCCCGAATCGCCGCGGCCCTGGAAAAACATCTGGGGCTGCGGCTTTCGGATCAGGATCTTTACGTCAATGTAGCGGGAGGCATACGCATTACCGAAGTGGGGGTTGATCTGGCTCTGGCCTGCGCCCTCTATTCGGCGCGGACAGGGCTTCCCCTTCCCGCGGGAACAAGCATCGCGGGGGAACTTTCCCTGACCGGGGAAGTGCGGCCGGTGCGGCGTCTCGCGAGCCGGGTAAAGGCCGCGCAAAATTTAGGCTTTAAGGACTTCCTTGGCCCCTTGCCGGAATCTTCCGATACGGAAAACCCCGCGGCCGAAAACGGAAATCCCGGTGAATCCGCGAAAAACTCCGAAACGGTTTCCGGCCGGCTCCGGCCGGCCAGGGATATAAAATCGGCAATCCACATTCTTTACGGCGAGAATCAATGAGTTATTTATACGAAACACATCTCCATACGGCGCAGTCAAGCGCCTGCGCCGTATCCGGGGGCGCGGAATATATCAGGGCTTACAAGGAAAGAGGCTACGCCGGGATCATCGTTACCGATCATTTTTTCAACGGAAATTCCTGCCTCCCCCGGAATCTGCCCTGGAAGGAATGGGTCAACCGTTTCTGTCGCGGCTACGAGGAAGCGCGCAGGGAAGGGGAACGCCTGGGGCTTGATGTGTTCTTCGGCTGGGAAGAAACCTTTGAGGGCTGCGACGATTACCTGGTGTACGGCCTGGACAAGGACTGGCTTCTGAAACACCCCGAAAGCCGCCGGTGGACAAGGGAGGAACAGTACCGCGCCGTCCGGGACAGCGGCGGCTGCGTGGTGCAGGCCCATCCCTTCAGGCAGCATTTCTACATCCAAAGGATCATACTTTCGACCGGCTGCGTAGACGCCGTCGAAGCGGCTAACGCCGGAAACCATGAGCAGTCCTACGACGCCCTTGCCATGCGTTACGCCCAAAAGCTGGGCCTTCCGGCAACCGCGGGCTCCGACATACACAACGCGGAACAGGCTTTTTACGGAGAGCTTTTCGGGGTGTACCTCGACAAAAAACTCAACAGCATCGCCGATTATGTCGCGGCAATCAGGAACCGGAAAATCGCCGGCCTCAGCATCAGTCCCGGCCGCTGCGATTATCACGGAGACGAAATCATTTCCCTGCCGGTGGAAATACGGAACGGCAATGACAGGAAGTGTTAAAAAAGCAGGCCCGCCGAAAAGGCGTGTCGAAAAAACGCCCACAGGGGGCTTTGCGCCCTGAACCAAAAAGGATATTATGCAGTATGGATAAAAATTTCTCTTACCCTCCGGAAAGCGGCCCAAGGCCCGAGGCCAAGGTTCCCCTTCGCATTAAAGAATTTCGGGAGATTCTCGAAATCAGCGCCCTGGACATGGCGAAGGACATCGGCATAGCGATGGAAACCTATGCGAAATACGAAAGCGGCGAGCTTGATATTCCCATCAGCGTGTTGTATAAAATCGCGGGCAGGCTGGGAACCGACGCGACGGTGCTGCTTACCGGCGAAGATCCGAAAATGGCACACGCCGCGGTGTGCAGGAAAGGCAAGGGGGTGCGGATTGAGCGTTACCCCGGCTATGAATTTTCAAGCCTTGCTTACAATTTCAGGGGCAGAACCATAGAACCCCTGCTTGTATTCCTTGATCCCTCAAAGGCGCCGGCGGAGCCGGTAACGCACTCGGGACAGGAATTCAACTATGTGGTTGAAGGCCGGATAAAAGTAACCATAGGAAACCGGGAATATATTCTCGACGAAGGGGATTCCATCTACTTTGACGCCCGCCTGCCCCACGGGCAAAGCGCCGTGGACAGGCCGTCCCGGTTTATCACTATCATTCAGGAATAGAAACGTGAACGAAATCTTATCCCGCTATTGCTCCAGAATTGAATTCGACAGCTATGAAGATTTTTATGCCAATTACCGCTGCGAGGTTCCCGATAATTTCAATTTCGCCTACGACGTGGTTGACGAATGGGCGCGGATTAAGCCGGAAAAGCCTGCCCTGCTCCGAACCAACGACGCCGGAGACCTGGAGTCCTTTTCCTTTGCTGATATGAAGCGCCTCTCCGACAAGGCGGCAAACGCCCTGCTTGCGCTGGGCATAAAAAAGGGCGACGTGGTAATGCTGGTTTTAAAACAGCGCGCCGAGGTGTGGATTCTTATGTGCGCGCTGATGAAAATAGGAGCGGTCTGCATTCCCGGCAGCTACCAGCTTACCGCCAAGGATCTTGAATACCGCTGCAACATAGCGGAGGTAAAACTCCTCGTCGCCGTTGACGACGCGGACCTTCTTGCAAACATCAAGGCAGCGCGGCCCAAATTTGCGGCGCTTGAGAAGATCGCCCTTGTCGGCGGCGAAGGCGGAAGCGGCGCGGGAATTCCCGGCGGGTATATCGACATGCGCGCCGCTATTGAAGGGGCTTCCGAAAATTTCAGCCGGCCTTCGGCGGGCAGGGGCGCCGGAACCACGGATCCCATGCTGATCTATTTTTCTTCCGGCACAACCGGAATGCCCAAAATGGTGATGCACAATCATTCCCTGCCCCTTGGCCATATCGTAACCGCAAAATACTGGCAGTGTGTTGAGGACGGCGCAATTCACATGACCCAGACCGACTCAGGCTGGGCAAAATTCGCCTGGGGAAAGATATACGGGCAATGGATCTGCGGCGCGGCCATAGGCGCCTACGACACCGAAAAATTCACCCCCGGGGGCTTACTCTCCGCAATACAGCGTCTGCGCCCCGCAACCTTCTGCGCAACCGCAACGATTTTCCGCTACCTTATTAAAGAAGATCTTTCCGGCTATGACTTCGGTTTTATTAAACACACCTCGGTTGCGGGCGAACCCCTGAGCCCGGAAGTGTTCCATCAGATGAAAGAAAAGACAGGTCTTGAGATCCGTGAGGGCTTTGGCCAGTCGGAGACTTCCGTCATGGCGGCGTCTTTTAAATGGCTACCGGTCAAACCCGGTTCCATGGGAAAGCCCGCGCCGCTCTTCGGGCTTACGCTGCTGGACGAAGACGGCAATCCCTGTGACGACGGGATTGAGGGCAACATGAGCATTACCGGGGCCGGGCTCAACATGTACGCCGCCCGCGAAAGGCCCGGCGAAACCGCCGGGGCCGAAGCGCCGCGTCCCTGCCCGGAAAAAAACATACCGGGCCTTTTCCGCGGTTACTGGAAGGACGAGGAAGTAACCAAAAACTGCTGGCAGGGGAACATCTATCAGACCGGCGACATGGCCTGGCACGACGACGAAGGCTATTACTGGTTTGTGGGCAGAAACGACGACGTGATAAAGTGTTCCGGCTACCGCATCGGCCCCTTTGAGGTGGAAAGCGCTCTTATGGAACATCCGTCGGTGCTTGAGTGCGCGGTTACCGCCGTGCCGGATTCCCTGCGCGGTCAAGTGGTAAAGGCAAGCATTGTGCCGGCGAAAGGTTTTGTTCCCTCGGAAGAACTAAAGAGGGAATTGCAGAACCACGTAAAGCGGGTTACCGCCCCCTATAAATATCCCCGTATTGTGGAATTTGTTGAAGAACTTCCCAAAACGATCAGCGGGAAAATTCAGCGTAACGTGATTCGAAACAAAGACTTAAACCGTTCCTGATAATGTGAGGTGTGATATGAAACGGCATGTAACATGGTTTCTGCCTTTGATACTCCTGGGCGGTATACTGTCCGCCCAAAACAGCGCCGCACCCGGCGGATATGTTGAAGGAGACGGCGGAAGAGACATTCGCATTGCGGTATTGCTGCCCCAGGGCGGAGATCTGGGGCCCGGTGAGGAATGGCTGTTAACCCTGATACAAAGCAGCGTGACCGCGGATTTTAACAAATATTCTTTTATGACCATCGTGGATCGCCGGAATCTGGAAACGATCCTCGCGGAACAGAATCATTCCCTGTCGGGCAGTTATTCGGATGAGGATTATATTACTATCGGCAATCTGGTTAATGCCCGGTACATTGCCGCCGGTTCGTTAAAAAAAATATCAAACGGCATATTCTTTTTGGAAGTATCAATAACCGATGCGGAAACCGGTGTCCGAAAAGCCTCTTTCGGCCCGAAAAATTGTTCCCTGGGGGACCTGCAGGGTTTATCGGTTTTAAAAGAAGCCGTTGCCGATCTGCTGCCCCAGATGGGAGTCGTGTTGACGGAAACGGGAAAGCGGTCTTTGCGGGAAAGCGCCGCCGCGCCGGACGCCAATACGGAAACGGCGAATTCCGTAAAAACCGAGATAGAGGAGCGGAGCGGTTTCAGGCAGCGGCTTTCACAAAGGGCGGATGCCTTCTACGATCTGGGGGAAATTCGGGACGCCCTGTGGTGCTATAAAAGTCTTACCTGGTATTTTCCCCAATATTATAAAGGATGGCTCGGCATAGCCCGCTGTTATTCTGAAAATTTTAAAAATTTTGATTTCTATGATTGTGAAACATACATGAACCGGGCGGTGAGGATGGCCGTCTCGGCATCTGAAAAGAGGGAAACCCAGGCGGTTTTTGCCTCGTT
>JAISAK010000287.1 GCA_031266695.1 Treponema sp. | reverse complement strand
GGCCTCGTTTTTTACCCTCGACAGCATGCTCACCAATGAAAAACTGCGGGCCATACAGATCAACCGGGACAACAATGGCCCAAGCCTGGAAGAAATGCTCCCCCAATTCCGCAAGGTGCTTGCCAAAGGCCGAAACCTTGTAATTTGGGGGTTTCTCGACGAAAGAGACATCGACCTTATTTATAAAAATCTGCCGCCGGAAGGGATATTTTTCTTTCTTTCCGAATACGAGTTTGAAACGGCCAAAAGAATTTCAGATTATTTGAACAGTTCTTTTGGGAATGTGCGGACGTAATGCCCGGGAACCCGCGGGGAGAATGGACTTGTTCAACAACCCGGTTGGTTGTCGCGGACTGAAGTCCGACACAAGTCTCGCAGATTTGGTGGGATTTCTTGCAGAAATCCACCAAATCTGCTGTTTTTCAGCGGAAGTTGTTCAATAACTGAAGTTATTGAACAACTCTAATTCTTTCCAACCCCCGGCAATCTCAATATGGAAACTGCCGAAGATTCAGGCTATACCATTTTCTGTGTTTTGTGCATAATAGGTAATAGGTTTATTATCAGACATTAACGGCAGGCAGATTATGAACAGTAAAACCATAAAAAGCGTTCCGACCCTGGCCTTAAGCGAACATATTCAGCAAAAGACCGTTGTCGCCCAGGTAATGGAAAAGATACGGGAACTTATTACCTCGGGTCTGTACAAGCCGGGCGATAAAATTCCCACGGAGCAGGAACTGGCGGAGCGTTTCGGAATCGGCCGTTCTTCGGTACGGGAAGCCGTTAAAATATTTCAGTATCTGGGGATTCTTGAGTCCCGGGTTCCCAAAGGAACTTTCCTGTGCAGCCGTTCGCAAATTTCTACCGAAGCTATCTCCTGGTCGGTTCTTCTTGGCGACGACGACATGTGGGAAATACTTGAACTGCGGCAGGTTATAGAAGAAGCGGCGTTCCTTTCCATTATGACCCGGTATGTCCGGGACAAGCAGTCGTGCCGGTCTCTCATACAGGGACTTGAGGCGGAAATTGAAAATATGAAAACCGCTTTAAGTGAAGGTTCCCTGGAAAAGCTGACCCTTGCGGACTATAATTTTCACGGCATCATTATTCGGGAGGGAAAGAACAATTTGTTTCTGGAGCTTTTCAGAACCCTGGATGCTTTTCTGCGGGAAGAAATACGGAAAACCTATTACGCCATGAAGGATCTGCGGGACATTTCACCGGATCATCAGGAGATTATTGACGCCGTCAAAACCGGCGACATTGACAGGGCCGTTAAGCGGCACAGCTTCCACTTTCTCAGAATTCGCGGTTTACTGGCGCCCGGTACCCGGCCCAAGGTGTAGGCCGGCCGGAACCGCGCGGCCGGCTGCGATTACGCCGTGTACACCGGGCCTTCGCCGTTAGCTGCTACTTCATCCGCCTGTACGCTTTTATTTCCCGGTGCAGCCGCGCCGCAAGCTCCGCCCGGTGGACCCGTACCTGTTCCATGGAGTCGCGGAAGCGCAGGGTAACGGTGCCGTTGTCCTTTGAATCGTAGTCGATGGTAACGCAGAAGGGGGTGCCCGCCTCGTCCTGGCGGCGGTAGCGGCGGCCTATGGCGCCGGACTGATCGTAGTCGGTCGTAAAGTCTTCCTTCAATTCCCTCCGGATATCCTGGGCAAGCTCGGCAAGGCCGTCTTTTTTCATCAGGGGAAGCACCGCCGCGGTAACGGGAGCGACGGCGGGATGGAAACGGAGGACTGTCCGCCAATCATCGTCGTTCCCCTTGTCGGCAACTTTTTCCTCGTCGTAGGCATCGCAGAGGATCATCAGGAGATTCCGCGTAAGCCCCGCGGAGGTTTCGATAATATAGGGGATATACCGCTCGTTGTTGTCCTGGTCGATATACTGAAGATCCTTGCCCGAATATTCGGCGTGCCGGGTAAGGTCGTAATTGGTACGGTTGTGTACGCCCTCAAGCTCGCGCCAGCCCATGGGGAAAAGGTACTCTATGTCGTAAGCATCCTTGGCGTAGTGGGCAAGCTCACCGGGGCCGTGCTGATGCCAGCGAAGATTTTCCGTTTTGATACCGAGTTTTTCGTAGTAGGCCCAGCGGCGGTTGCGCCATTCGTTGAACCATTCTTCATCGGTACCGGGCTTTACAAAGTACTGCATCTCCATCTGCTCGAATTCGCAGGTGCGGAAAATAAAGTTTTTGGTAACGATCTCGTTGCGGAAGGCCTTGCCGATTTGGGCGATGCCGAAGGGGATCTTCATCCGGTTTGACTGGACGATGTTTTTATAATTGACGTAGATTCCCTGAGCGGTTTCCGGGCGGAGGTAGATAACACTGGCACTGTCTTCGGCCGGGCCGATGTGGGTCTTAAACATAAGGTTGAACTTCCGGGTGTCGGTAAGCTCTCCGCCGCAGTCGGGACATTTTTTTGCCGCCAGGTTTTCCGGCGGTATCTGATCCGCCCGGAACCGGACCTTGCACTTTTTACAGTCAACCAGGGGATCGGTAAAATTTTCCACATGGCCCGACGCCTCCCAGGTACGGGGATGCATTAAAATGGCGGCGTCAAGCCCCGCAATATCGTCGTGAAGCTGGGTCATCTCCTTCCACCATGCCCGGGCTATACGGTTTTTCAACTCTATTCCCAGGGGCCCGTAATCCCAGGCGCCGTTTTGGCCTCCGTAAATTTCGGAAGACTGAAACACAAAACCACGCCGCTTGGCAAGGGACGTGATTTTCTCCATGGTAGCCTTGCCCTGATACTCGTTTGCAACATCGGACATGAATTGTTTTCTCCTGAATACATAGTACGGAAACGGACCAGCCCGGCCCTGAAAATTATTATACAGAAAAAGGAAACGAATGGCGAGTCCGCACGCAAAATACATTCAAGATAATATATCATACCTCAAGCGGCAGGAAGGAAAACAAGATATTCCCCCACTGGGACGCAAAGCCGCCGTTCGCTTACCTGTAGAATCCGCCTTCGGCAGGGAATTCCAGAGTCGTTAACGGCGGCTTTGGCGCTCCCGGGGGGGAGGCCGCTGATTTCATTCATGTCGCCTGGTATAGACATATTACCTTGTATATCTTTTGCGAAGAGTTGAATTTGGGAATTTTTCAGGGTAAGCTTTATCCATGATCACTCTAAA
>JAISAK010000245.1 GCA_031266695.1 Treponema sp. | reverse complement strand
AAGGGGGTATAAACTCTTTTCTTGTATGTCTTTTTTACAATAGTGAAGAGGCCGAGGTATGAAGTCGTTCACGGCGGTTTTGGCGTTCCCGCTGTGGAAGATATTCCTTTCATTCGTGGCGCCAGAAGCAGAGCCTATTACCTTGCATGTCTTTTTTATGAGGGGGAAGTCGCCGGGCAGGCAAGGCTGCCTGGGATATAAGCTTTTTTCTTGCATGTCTTTTTACTGATGGGGAAGAGGCATGAAGCCGTGTACCAGGGAATGAAACCAATGGCCTCTACCGATTCTTAGGATTTTACCGCTAAGTCAAAAAAGTCGAAGAAGTAAAAAAAGCAAAGAAAAAACTTCTTCGACTTCGCGGTTAAAAAATTCTTCATCTCTGCTGTACCGCAAGGAAGATGTACCGCCAAGTCGAATAAGTCGAAAAAGTGAAAAAAGAAGGAAAAAAAATGCCAGAGGTGCCAAATTTCCGGGAAAGAATGGCGAAAATAGTTCAAGTTTTGAGCAATTTGAATGAAAACTTATTCGACTTCTTCGCCTTTGCGGTTAAAAAATTCCGTGGGTCAAGTTTAGCCGCTCTGCCTCCCCTCGAACCAGAGGTTCGCCGTAAGCAGGCTCTTGGGTTTGTTCATTTTTTGGATAATTTTTTAAAAATAGTGTTTTATTTTAAATTACGATTTTTTAAAGTAAAATTTTGCTAAATTAAGATTGACAGATGTTTAGGGTAATACTATACTAATGAGATAAAGCGTTTTATCATTTTGCCCAGGGGATATTTATTAATGAATATAGACATCTACCAAACCAGAATGAATTCATTGGGACAGGAGGTTACTTTCCGGGTTATGACTCCCGACGGTTATGAGGAAGGAGACAGGCTGTATCCGGTTCTCTATGTAAACGACGGGCAGGATGTATTTCGGGACGAGGATAGTTTTACCGGGCACAGTATCCGTTACGCGGATTATTACCGGGATTATTCCAAATTTGTACCCCAGGTTATCATAGTGGGCATAGACTGTCCCCCGACCAACCGGGAACGAAGCATCCGGTACACTCCCTATATCAAACGGTTTGTAATACCCGAATGGAGCTCCTATGAACCGGAGGTTATCGGAACCGGCAAAGAATATCTTGAATGGATGGTCAACGAACTTAAGCCCTGGATCGATGAAAAATACCGTACCAGGAGCCAGGGCGCCTATACGGGAATCGGCGGTTTCAGCAGCGGAACCATTATTTCGACCTATGCGGTCTTGAGTTATCCCGAGGCTTTTTCCCGGCTCCTTTGCGTCAGCGGATCCTTCTATAACTGGATGGACTGTATTGACAAAACCCTGGAACAGGCGAATCTGGATCATATCAGGTATATTTACCTTGATGTGAGTACCAATGAACAGGGCAGGCTGACCACCGCGGAACAGTTTCTTGAGGGAAGCAGAATGATGTATGAGCGTTTTACCGACTGCGGGTTTGACGAAACCCAGCTCAAGTACCGGGTCCTTAAAGGCCTGACCCATACCCAGGGAGGATGGCGGCTCCGGTTCCCCGACGCGGTGCGGTGGATATTCCGGGATCTTTGAGCTTGTTCCAAAATCCGGTTGGCGCGGACCTGTGGTCCGATGGAACAAGCTTTTGCCTTTTGGCGCTTGTTGGCTGCGTAAACATTTTATTCTTCGGTGAAGAATAAGATTTAAAATTTTTTTTGGAGGAATTTGTAATGAAAAAGATCGGTCAAGTAACAATTATCGCGGTTCTGCTCATGACCCTGAGCGTTGCCGCGGTGTTCGCCGGCGGTCAGGGCGACGGGGCGGCTGCCGGAACCGGCGGCGCGTGGAAGTGGGAGCGGAAAGTAACCCTGGTATGTCCCTGGGGCGTCGGCGGCGGCGCCGACGGAACCCTTCGCCCCTTGCAGCCCCTGCTCCAGGATATTCTTGGGGTACCGGTTGAAATCGTAAACGTGGAAGGCGCCGGCGGCGCCAACGGCATCGTTTTTACCCAAAAGCAGCCCGCCGACGGCTATACCTATGTTTTAACAACCCAGTCCATCATCCTGCTTGATCTTCAGAAGATCCTGCCCTTCGATTATCAGAAGGAGCTGCAGCCTGTGTCCAAGCTGGTTCATTCAACCAACCTGCTTACTTCGTCAAAGAGATTCCAGACCGGCAAGTACAACAACTTCCAGGAGATGATCGCCTACGCCAAGGCCCATCCCCAGGAACTTTCCTGCGGTATGCTCACCGCCACCGGCCAGGACTCCGTTTCCATGAAACAGACCCTGGCGGCCGCCCTCGGCGTAAGCATCCCCGAGGTTGACAGGTACATCAAAACCGTACCCTACGGCGGCGGCGCCGAGCTGACCGCGGCCATGGTCGGGGGCCACCTCTCCCTGGGCGTTTCCGGCTCCGAGGAGATTCAGGGCCTTATCGAATCCGGCGACATTATTCCCCTGATCGCCATGAGCGAGAACCGGCTTTCTTCGGTTCCCAATGTTCCCTGTACCAAGGATCTGGGCATCAACTCCTTCGTAGGGTCCTGGCGGGCTATCTATGCCCGGACCAATACCCCCCAGGCCGCGGTTGATTCCCTCGCCGCGGCGCTCAAGAAAGCCTGGGACAGCCCCTCCTATCAGGAATTCATGAAGAACTCCGGTTACCTCGACAGGCCGGGTTACGCTACCAAGGCGGAAACCCAGGCCCTGGCCGCCAGTGAATACCAGATATTTACGGCCTATTTGAAGGACATCGGCATTCTTAAATAGTTTCAGGGAAGTCTGTCCGTAATGTGTCTATGTTACGGGCAGACTTTATATGATCCGGCGGGAAGCGCCGATCCCAAGATTTTTAATCCCTTTAAGGTGGTACCAAGTGGCCTTAGAATTAATAGTCAACGCCATACTGCTTTTATTTTCCGGATACTGTTTCTGGTATGTAGGAGCAACCATGCCGGTTTCTCCCCAAAACGAACTGGGGGCGGAACAGTGGCCGCAGTTGCTGCTGCTCCTGCTGATGATCGCCATCGCCTTTAATATTTTCAAATTTTTCAAAACCCACAAAAAGGAAGAAATCGCCGCGGCCTTTGCCGGTTTTCTTCCCGGAGTTTTCCGTTTCCTTAAAAGCAAGCTCTTTATCGGAATGGCGCTTCTCGTTGTCCTCGCCCTGTTCTATGAGCCGCTGGGTTTTCTTGTAACCTGCTTGCTTTTTGTGATTTCTTACGGCGTCCTTCTGGGCGAGCGGCGTCCCCATACGCTTATCCTTTCGGCGCTGATAGTCACCCTGGTATTATACATCGGCTTCTCCGTATTTCTGGGCGTCTTGCTTCCCCGGGGTTATTTACCCTTCCTGAGGAACACGGCGTTGTTTTTGGAATCAATTTTCCAAAGAGTATAAGGGAGAGAATATATGTTTGATCTTTTGATGAACGGGCTTGCGATAGTATTCGCTCCCAAGATGTTTTTACTGATTGTTTTCGCGGTATTTCTGGGAACCATCTTCGGCGCCCTGCCGGGGGTGAGCGCCACTATGGCGGTAACCCTGGGGATTCCCTTTACCTACAAGATGGACCCTGTCAGCGCCATTGCCTTCCTTGTGGCCATTTACTGCGCCTCGATTACGGGGGGTGGCATGACGGCGATCTTGTTTAAGATACCCGGCGTGCCCTCAAGCGCCCCCACTACCTACGACGGCTATCCTATGGCCCAGCGGGGGGAGGCCGGCAAGGCCCTGGGGGTGCAGCTTATTTGTTCCGCCATCGGCGGCATGTTCTCGGCCCTCTGTATGCTCCTCCTGAGCCCCCAGCTTACCCAGGCGGCCCTGAGTTTTGGCCCTTCCGAACTTTTTGCCATCAGCTTTATGGGGCTTTCTATCCTGACAAGCCTTGAGGCCGGCAATATCTGCCGGACCATTATCTCCGGCCTCATCGGCCTGCTCCTCGCCTGTATCGGCCTGGACCCCCTCCTCGGGGTGCCCCGGCTGACCTTCGGTACCCGGTTCCTCACTTCGGGGTTTGAGATGATCCCCGTGATGATTGGGTTTTTCGCGGTAACCGAAGTGCTCAAGCAGACCCAGAAACGGGACAAACTTAACGCGGTAGGGGGTTCCGCCAAAGTAACCACCAAGATGCCCAGTTTGCTGGAACTGCTTTCGGTAAAATGGACCATCCTCCGCTGTTCAATTCTGGGGACCGTCATCGGAATTCTCCCCGGAGCGGGGGCCACCATCGCGGCTTTTCTCTGCTATTCGACGGAACAGAAATTGTCCAAACATCCGGAGAAATTCGGCACCGGCTGTATCGACGGTATCGCGGCCCCCGAGACGGGGAACAACGCCGCCACCGGCGGTTCCATGGTGCCCCTCCTTTCCCTGGGTATTCCCGGCGGCAACGCCGCGGCGGTAATGATGTCCGCCCTGGTGCTCAAGGGGGTCATTATGGGGCCCATGCTCCTCATTAAGCAGCCGGCCTTTCTGGGCGCTACCTTTGCCTCCATGTTCGTGTCCAACATCGTCATGGTTTTCGCGGCCATTGTCATCGCCAAGATATTTGTGCAGATCCTCAAGATACCCTACAGCATCCTGGGCCCCACGATCATCATGATGGCTACCATCGGCGCCTTCGCGACCAAGAACAATTCGGTGGACGTCGTTCTTATGGCAATTTCGGGACTCGCCGGCTTTGTGTTTGTTACGTGCAAGCTGAACAGTTCCGCCATGATTCTCGGCCTTGTACTGGGCCTTATCGTCGAAGGCAATCTGCGCCGGGCCTACATCATGATTATGGGTGATACCCTTTTGGAAGCTACGGTAAACATACTCAAGCGGCCGGTAACGGGAGTTATCATCCTGGTTTGTATCGTTGTTCTTTTGAGCCCGGTGGTTAAGCCCCTGCTCAGGAAGAAAGCCGCCGCAAAGTAGGCGCGTGAAATCAGGCTTGTCCGGAAACTTCGGTTCTCGAACAAGCCTATTGACGGAAGGAACCGCAAAATGGAATTAAGGCATAACAGCGTGGCCGGAACCCTGGAATCGAGCGATATCATGGTTACCCTTGAGCCGTGGAAAAAAGGAATAGAGATAGAGCTTGAAAGCGTTGTGGATAAGCAGTTTGGCCGGGAGATACGCCGGGCCATTACGGAAACCCTGAAAGAACTTGATGTAAAAGACGCAAAAATTAAGGCCGTGGACAAGGGCGCCCTTGACTGCACAATCCGCGCCAGGGTTAAGACGGCGGTGTTCCGCGCGAGCGGTAAAAACGCTTGTGACTGGAAGGCCCTGTAAAGGCAGGAAGGTTTGACAATGAAACAACTGAGGAGAACTATGCTGTATGTTCCGGGAAACAATGCCGGAATGATGCGCGACGCGGGGATATACAAGGCCGACTGCCTCATGTTTGATCTTGAAGATTCGGTTTCCGTTTACGAAAAGGACAGCGCCCGCTTTCTTGTGTTTCAGGCCCTGACAAGCCTCAATTATTCCGGAAAGGAACTGGTGGTGCGGATTAACGACCCCCGCACCGAAACAGGCAGGGAAGATATTGAGGCCATTGTCAGAAAGGGCAAGGCCGTGATACGGCTTCCCAAGACCGAAAGCGCCCAGGATGTGCTTGACTGTGAACGGATGATTGAAGCGGTTGAGAAGAAAAGCAAGATACCCGTCGGCTCAACCCGGATGATGGCGGCCGTTGAGAGCGCGTCGGGCGTACTTAACGCCAGGGAAATAGCCCTGGCAAGCAGGCGGCTTACGGGCATTGCCATCGGCGCCGAGGACTATGTGACGGATCTCAGGACGACAAGATCGCCTGAGGGCACGGAACTGCTCTTCGGCCGGAGCATGGTGCTGCTTGCCGCGCGGAATGCGGGAATTGACGCCATAGATTCGGTTTTTTCCGATGTAAACGACGAAGAAGGGCTGCGGAGGGAAACGCGGCTTATCAAACAGCTTGGCTTTGACGGCAAAAGTATTATCAATCCCCGTCAGATAAAAATAGTGCATGAAGTTTTCACGCCTTCGGAAAAGGAAATACGCAACGCCCTTGCCGTGCTTGAGGCAATAAAGGAAGCCGAGCGGAAAGGATCGGGCGTTATTTCGCTTAACGGCAGGATGGTAGACCGTCCCGTTGTCGTAAGGGCGGAACATGTGCTGGATCTGGCGCGTGCCGCGGGCATTTCCGTTGATGAATACGAGACCGGGGGGGCGCCGCAATGAAAGATGAATTAAAGTACATTACCGGCCTTAAAGACATTAAGGGCATAAACGGAATTTTCGATCTTGAAAATCTCCGCAAGGATTACAGTACGCTCCTGCAGAAGGAAGTATCGCATAACAAAATAGTTTCCGGCCTTGAGGAAGCGATACAGAAAAGCGGCCTTAAAGACGGGCAGACCATTTCTTTTCATCACCATTTCCGGGGCGGGGACTTTATAGTCAACATGGTGGTGGAAAAACTTGCCCAAATGGGCTTCAAGAATCTTGTTTTGGCCCCCTCGTCCCTGACGGACTGCCACGCTCCGCTCATAAAGCACATTCAGAACGGGGTGATCCGGCGCATTGAAACTTCGGGGCTGCGGGGAAAGCTTGCCGACGAAGTTTCCAGGGGGCTTATGGAGACGCCGGTGGTTTTCCGTTCCCACGGGGGGCGGGCCTATGCCATTGAGACCGGCGAGCTTCCCATTGACGTGGCTTTCCTCGGGGCGCCTTCATGCGATCCCTTCGGCAACGCCAACGGCTATTCGCGGGATTCCGACGAAGGGGTAAAGTGCGGTTCCATGGGCTACGCCAAGTGCGACGCCCGGTACGCAAAGAAAACGATTATCCTTACCAACAACATCGTACACTTTCCCAATGTGCCCTTCGGAATACCCGAAAGCGACGTGGATTATATCGTCAAGGTTAACGAGATAGGGGACCCGGCCGGAATCATGGTCGGCGCAACCCGTTATACTACAAACCCCAAAGAGCTGGTGATGGCGGAGATGGCCGCCGATGTTATTGAGGCTTCGGGATGCCTGGTTGACGGTTTTTCCTTCCAGACCGGAACCGGCGGCGCGTCCCTTGCGGTCAGCCGCTTCCTCAGGGAAAAGATGCTGGCCAGGGGAATTACCGCGAGCTTTGCCCTTGGCGGTATAACCGGCTCCATTGTGGATCTCCATGAAGAGGGGCTTGTCAAAAAGATTCTCGACGTGCAGGGCTTTGATCTGAAAGCGGCCGATTCCCTCAAGAACAACCGCTTCCATCATCAGATATCGGCGGAGTATTACGCCAGTCCCCGGGGCGCCGGAGCGGCGGTAAACCAGCTTGACGTGGTGGTACTCTCCGCCCTTGAAGCGGACTTAAACTTCAATGTCAACGTACTTACCGGTTCGGACGGGATCATCCGCGGCGCCATAGGCGGGCACCAGGATACGGCCTACGGAGCGTCGGTTTCCATTATAATCTGCCCCCTTACCCGCGGGCGTATTCCCTGCATTGTTGACCGGGTGGGTACCATTGTTACGCCGGGAAGGACGGTTGACGTAATTGTTACCGAGCAGGGAGTGGCGGTAAATCCCGAACGCCGGGATCTTCTGGATCGGTTCAAGGCGGCGAAGATACCGGTTCACCCCATTGAAGAACTGCGCGGGATGGTTGAGGCCATTGTAGGCAAGCCTGACCCGGTGGAATACACCGGCCGGGTGGTCGGCATAGTTACCTACCGCGACGGCAGTGTTATCGATCTTATCCACCAGGTAAAATGAACGTCAGGCGCTTTTGAAAGGAGCTTAAGCGAGGCTGTTCCAAAACTTCAGTTTTTGGAACAGCCTCAAGCGTCAAGCCGTTTTTTTATCGCCTCCACAAATTCCCAGGAGTTGAGGATCCGCGGGGGCGCCGGATTGGCGAGCCGCGCAAGGTCGCCGGTCATATCCCCTTCCTCAACGGTTCTGAGGGTGGTTTCTTCAAGTTTTTTTGCAAAGGCCCCAAGGGACGGCGTGTTGTCCAGCTCCGCCCGTTTGGCCAGTGCCCCTGTCCAGGCAAAGATAAGGGCAATAGGGTTTGTGCTGGTTTTCTCTCCTTTCCGCCAGCGGTAGTAATGCTGCTGAACCGTTCCGTGGGCCGCCTCGTATTCAACAGCGCCCGACGGCGAAACAAGGACGCTGGTCATCATGGCGACGCTTCCCGCGGCGCTGGCGACAAGATCGCTCATAATATCCCCGTCGTAATTCTGGCAGGCCCAGAGGAAACCGCCGGCGCTCTTGACCATGCGGGCGGCGGCGTCGTCGATAAGGGTGTAAAAATAGGTAAGCCCCGCGGCGGAGCATTTTTCCCTGAACTCGGTTTCATAAATCTGGTTGAAAAGCTCCTTGAAGCGGCCGTCGTAAATTTTTGAGATCGTATCCTTTGTGGCAAACCAGATCGGCAGCTTTTCATCCAGGGCGTAGAGGAAGCAGGATCGGGCAAAGTTCCTGATGGACTCATCCAGGTTGTGTATGCCCTGCACAATGCCGGCGCCTTTCATCTCCGCGAGGGTTATGCGCTTTTCCCCGCTTCCGTCTTCGGGGGTATAAACAATTTCAACCTTTCCGCGGCCGGGAATGGACATTTCCGAGGCCTTGTACTGATCGCCGTAGGCGTGGCGGCCGACAACGATAGGTTTTTCCCAGGTCGATACCGAGGGCTTTACGCAGGTTACGGTAATCGGCTTGCGGAATACCGTGCCGTCAAGGATTGCCCGGATAGTTCCGTTGGGGCTGGGAAACAGGTTTTTCAAATTATATTCAACCTTGCGGGCCGCGTTACTCGTAATGGTGGCGCATTTTACGCCCACTCCCAGGCGCTGGATTGCTTTTGCCGAATCGAGGGTAACCGAGTCGCCGGAGGCCTCCCTGCTCATAAGTTCCAAATCGTAATATTCCGTTTTTAGATCAACATAGGGGAGCAGGAGTTTTTCTTTTACCAGCGCCCAGAGGACCCTGGTCATTTCGTCCCCGTCGAGTTCCGCGATTGGGTTCTTCATCTGAATCCGGTCTGCCATAGCTTCTTCCTTGGTAACAAAAGTGGTATTATGGGCTTACGGAAGATTTTCCGGCTGCCCTGTGGGGCTTATTATACAGCAAACGGAGTCTGAATGAATATGGTAAAACCGGAATTACTGCGCGGCGACATTACCTCCCTTGAAGTTGACGCTATTGTAAACGCCGCCAATTCGAGCCTCCTTGGGGGCGGGGGAGTGGACGGCGCCATACACCGGGCGGCGGGGCCGGAGCTTCTGGCCGAGTGCGTCAAAGCGGCCGGAGAGCGGCGCCATATTCCCGGCGGCCCCTGCCCGGCGGGAGACGCGGTGATCACCGGGGGGTATCGGCTCAAGGCGAAATACGTGATCCACACCGTGGGGCCGGTCTGGTACGGCGTAGGGCGGGGGGAGCCGGAGCTTCTTGCTTCCTGCTACCGGAAAAGCCTTCTCTTGGCGGAGAAAAACAAGCTCAGGAGCATCGCCTTTCCCAATATCAGCACCGGGGTCTACGGCTATCCGAAGGACAGGGCCGCCGCGCTTGCGGTGGAAACGGTTAAAAAGACCCTTGAAGAAACGCCGGGCCTTGAAAGGCTTGTCTTTGTCTGCTTTGACGATGAAAATTTCAGGCTCTACCGGGAGCTTTTGGGGCTTTAACGCGTCATACTGTTGAAGAAAATTGAACCACGGAGTACACAGAGTTTCACAGAGTTTTTGCTCCCAAATCTCATACCGCCCCTAATGCATTTACTCCGTACTGCGGCCTTGTAAAGACTAAAAAGATTGATTAAGAGAAACCGCAAAGGACACCAAGATTTACGCAGAGAACGCAAAGAAAGAAAACTAAGGGAAAATCTTTGAGAGTGCCTATGCTTTGCGTCCTTTGCGTTAAATTCCTCATTGAGTTATCCTGCAAATTAGAGTTTACAAGGTTGTTTAGCGTATTTCTGTGGGTCAAGAATAGCCTTCAGGGCGCGTTTTTTTTTCGTTAAAAAACGGTTAAGAGGTATTGTACCCCTTGTCTTTTTTGGCGTATCTGCCGATAATAGACATGGTGTTTTCCGGCCGGAGCGGAAATACTTGTCAGGATTTTGAGCCGGAAGGGAGCGGGGCGGCAAGGCCGCCGCCGGGGTTTCGCCGGTAATAAAGAAGAAAAGGGGGAATTCTATTATTCCTACAGGAAAAATAGAGAAATATCCTTTTAAAAAAGGAAAAATCTTGACAAAAAAACTTGACATGGCTATACTAGACTTAATATTTTAGTATACATGTGATAGGGAGGGATCTAAGTAACCGTCGGTTGCTTCCTTCTCATTAGTTCAAGGAGGAATTATGAAAAAGCTTATTGCTGTTTCTATTCTACTCACCCTTCTGTCTGTTACGGCTTTCGCCCAATTTTCGGCAGAACTCAACGCGGACTTCTATCCCGAGTTGATGAAAGCAACCGCGCCCCTGGATGATAACGCGGACAGGGAAAAAAATTATCAGGGCACCGGAACTTTTGACTTCTTCAGCTCCTGGGGAACCTGGTACAGTAACGAACTCAGGCTCAGCCTGCGCTACAACGACCCGGACGGGAACTACAGCGGGTATATGCGGTTCCGGGGGGACAACCTCATTCGGCCGTCCGGACTAGGCTGTCCTTCCTATAGTGGGCCTACCACTTTTACGGATGCTAATAATCAAGGTGGTACCGGATCCAATAACGGCGGCGGCGTATCGGCAA
>JAISAK010000237.1 GCA_031266695.1 Treponema sp. | reverse complement strand
GTTTAAACATAGCCCCTGGCCCTGTCTCCGTCAACAAAGACATACAAGGTAAGATATCATACCTCAAGGCCTTGCCTGCCCGCTCCTATGTTCCTCAACTTTGTTCCGTGAACGCCTTTGTTCTCTGACGGATAGTGTTACTCTCCTTGACGATCAACCTTCATTGTAGGAGGCCAGAAGTCGCTGGGCAGGTAAGGCCAAGGGGTATAAGGTCTTTTCTTGAATGTCTTTTTACAATGGGGAAGAAGCAAGGTATGAAGCCGTGCACGGCGGCTTTGGCAGCCCCACTGTAGAAGATATTCCGTTCATTCGTGATACCAGGGTACAAGCCCTTTCCTTGAATGTATTTTTTACAATAGGGAAGAGGCCGTGTTTTACAGTACCCAAACCCTGTCCTGCCATACGCTGCCGGCTATGGCGCGGCGAAGGCCCGGGCGGAAGGCGGACGGCAGCAGGGAGACAATTTTCCCTGCCTGCGCAAGGGCGGCCTCGTCTTCAACCTGATTGAAAAAAAGGATTTTCTCTCCCCGCGCCGAGGCAAAGAGCCCGCGGTTTTCCGGTTTTGCCCGATCCCCGGCCGGATTTCCGCTTATCACCCTTGCCAAATGCCCGGCCCCAAGAATCCCGCCGGGCGAAGCGCCCGAGAGGGCGCAAAATTCCGGCAGCCTGAATATGATCCTTTCGTCCGCCGGCATACCGAGGGGGCTGAGGGGAAGAATACCGAGGGTCAGCGTGGTGCAGGCGGGTATTACCGGCTCGTAATCGGCCCAGCCCTTGAGGGGCAGCTCCCGGGAACCGTCGCCTTCGACAAGGACAAGATCGTATCCGGCGGCGAGCCGTTCCAGTTCATGGAGCGGCAGGGATTCGACCTTGCCGGTTTTTTCATTGAAGCTGCCCGCGAAAGTAATTCCGGGCGGGGCGGGGCGCCGCGACCCTTCCCGGCAGGCGTCCTTCGAAAAGATTGTCCTGACGACGCCTGCTTCCGGCGGGGGAGGGCGCATTTTTGTACTGGGACTTACCAGCACCCGCCGGAGCGCGTACCCCGTGTGCCCCTGTTCCGCCGCCGGCGTTTCCCCCTCCGCGGACGGCCGCGAAAGGCGGCGCGCCAAATGCCAGAGGAGCGAGGTTTTCCCGCCGGAGCCGACGAGGGTAATCACCTGCGGGAAGCCGCCCGCCGCGCCGATACCGGCGGGGCCGAAGATTTCGTTTTCAAACCAGGCGCTCAGGGGTTCCACGGAACAAAGTCCTCTCCGGCTCGGCGGTAAAGCCCCCGGATGGTTTCGCCTAACAGTTCCCGGGTTTTTTCAAAGTCCCCGGGGTCTATCCGGAGTGCCATGCCGCAGCCGGGGCCAAGCTGCCTGGGCATGGGCATTACGCGCACGTCAAGACCCGAGTCAAGAAGCTTCCGCTCGCCCATAATCGCCTCGTGGGTATTGCGCAGGACAACAATAATTTCCAAGGGCATGTCCCTTTTCCGGCAGCCGCCGTTACAGGTTGATAAGTTTTCCCGCCTCTCCCATTGCCGAAGCAATGGCGTACATATTGGTCACGTTCCCTATGGCGAGCTTTTCCTTAAGCTTGTAAAAATCAAGACAGGTGCCGCAGCTTGAAATAATCGCCCCCTTTGATTCAAGGGTTTTAAGATCGGCAATGACATTGGAACCTTCCGTGGTAAGCTTAACCCCGGAGTTAAAAAAAAGCAGGGTTTCCGGCGGCGTATCCAGTTCCGTAAGGGAATAAATAAAAGCCTTGACGAGAATAGCGCCTAACTCGTCGCTGCCCGAGCCCATTGTATTTTGTCCGATGGCAACCACCAGGCCGCCGGAACCGCCCGCCGGGGAAAGCTCCGGCCCGGCAGGAGTCCCGGTCGCCGGTTCAGCCGCCGCCTCGAGGGTAACAAGAATATTCCCGTCGTCCTGCTTTTCGTATGCAAAGGGGCAGCCCAAACCCTTTGCCATCTTTTCAAGATTCTGCCGGCTGATGTCATTGTCAACCAGCACCTGAATCCGTTCCCCCGGGGCGCTTTTCCGCAGCGCCTTCTTTGCCTCAATTACCGGACTGGGGCAGGGTTTGCCCAATACATTGATAACCGTCATAAATCCTCCTATACTATCAGCACCGCCGCCCCGTCCCGGGGCGTAACTTCTCCGATAATGGCCGCGGCGGGATCGTCCCGCCTTATCGCGCCGCAGAGTTCCTGCGCGGCTTCGGCCGCGACGGAAATAAGCAGCCCCCCCGAAGTCTGGGGATCGAAAACAATTTCCTGCAGGGCGGCGGAAACGCCGGCGGCGCCGATTTTTTTTCCCGCGGGGCCGGAGCCCGGCGCGCTTTCCATGTAATTCCGGTTGCGCTGACCCGCGGCGGTGGCGTAAAAATTTTCCGCAAAGCCCAGGGCGCCCTCAAGCAGGGGAAGGGAGGCGCTGTCGATAACCAGGGTGTAATCCGTTCCGGCCATCTCCGAAGCGTGAACCGCCAGGCCGAAGCCGGTTATGTCGGTGCAGGCATGAACGTGAGGCGCAAGGGAGCTGTTACCGGAAATTTTTTCCGCGGCCCGGCGGTTAAGGCGCTCCATTGAGTCCGCCGCGGCCTTTACGAGGGCGGGGGAAGCTTCGCCCCCGCGCAGGCCCGCCATGACAAGGCCGACTCCCAGGGGCTTGGTAAGGATAAGCGCGTCCCCCGCCCGGCACGCGTTGTTGCGCAGAACCCTCCGGGGATCGACAAAGCCCGTAACCGCCAGGCCGTACTTTGGTTCGTGATCAAAAATCGAGTGGCCCCCGGCAAGCGTCGTGTCCGCTTCGCGCAGTTTTTCCGCGCCCCCCGCAAGGATATCCCGCAGTATCCCCCGGTCAAGTTTCTCCGGAAAACAGATCAGGTTAAGGGCGAAGACAGGCCTTCCCCCCATGGCATAGATGTCGCTTAACGCGTTTGCCGCGGCGATTTTTCCGAAAAGGTAAGGGTCCTCCACCATGGGCGAAAAGAAGTCGGTGGTGGAAACCAGGGCGCGTTCCGTGTCGATCCGGTAAACCGCGGCGTCATCCCTGCCGCCGAAGCCGACAAGCAGCGCCGGATCTTCTTTTACTTCGAGGGAGGCAAGCAGTTCCGAAAGTTCCCCGGGGCCTATTTTCGCTCCGCAGCCGCCCGAGGTGCAGTTGGAAAGAAGGCTTACCCTTTGCCCGCCCCGGCCTTCCCCTTCCGTATTCCGGTATCCGGCGTCTTTCCGATCCATAACCGGATTATACACCCCTCTTTATCCAAGAACAAGCTTTTGATATAATTTTTAGTGGTTAAACAAGTCCAATTTCCAGTGGTTATTGTTTTCAGGAGGGAATATGGCTGTAAAAAAATTTGTCGTTGAATATGAGGAGAATGAATATAAACTTTCGGATCTGAAGCCCTATGAGGTTGATCTGCTGAAACGGGTCATTGAAATTTGCTGGGAAGCCCGGAGGAAAGGGAACCACCCCTTTGGCTGTTTGCTGGCAGACGCCGGGGGACATATTCTTATGGAACAGGGTAATGAAGAGGTTACCCTTGGCGGGGACTGTACCGCGCACGCGGAAGCCCTGTTAATGCGCAAGGCCTCGCGGAAATACACCAAAGAAGAAATGGCGAATTTTACCATGTATAACTGCGGCGAACCTTGCGCAATGTGCGCCGGGGCCATTTATTGGGGGAACCTTGGGCGCCTGGTTATGATTGGCCGGGAATCGGAACTGAAAAAAGTAACCGGCGACGATCTGCGTAACCCTACGCTGGATCTTACCTGCCGGGTAGTGTTTGCCCGGGGGCAGAAAAAAATTGAGGTTCTGGGGCCTTTCTTGGAAATGGAGGGCGAATTTATGAAATGCCATGAAAATTACTGGTTTCCTTCAAAAAAACAGTAGGTTTTTGCGCCACCGGGAAGCTGTCTTCGCCATTCTCATGGCTTCCGGTTTTTCCCGCCGTTTTGGGAGTGAAAACAAACTTCTTGTTCCCTTCCGCGGCAAAGCCCTTGCCCGGCACACCCTGGATCTGGTCTGCGGCATGGACTGCTTTCGAAAAATTATTTTTGTCGCCGCCGATGAAAGAACCGCCGCCCTTGCCGAAGCTTTACCCCTAACGCTTGTCCGCAATACCGCGCCGGAAAAGGGCCAGCGCGAAAGCATACGCCTTGGCCTCGAGGCCGCCGGCGCCGCGTCCTCTTCCTGTTACCTTTTTTTCCCCTGCGACCAGCCCCTGCTTGACGCCGCCATAGTCCGGCTCATACTGGAGGCCCGCCGGCCCGGCTGTATTGTGCAGCCCTGTTACCGGGGAGAGCCGGGAAGCCCGGCGCTTTTTTCCGGCGCCTTCCGGCGGGAATTGCTTACCCTGGGCGAAGGGGAACGCGGCCGTGACGTGATACGCCGGCATCCCGAAAGCCTTGTCAGGGTAGAAATCGCGGAAACTTCCTTTTCCCGATCCTCCCCCTGTTCCCCCCTGATCGATGTTGACGATCCCGGGACTCTTTCCCGGCTCGAAGGTCTGAACCTGACCCGCGGAGTATAAACTATTTTACGCCTTCGCGTCCCTCTGAATTATTTTTATTTCCATATCCTTGGGAAGGATCAGATTGAGGACTATGGCTATCACGAAGGTTACCGCCACACAGTTGTTGGCAAAGACCTCCCGTACCAGGGAGGGGAAAATGTTGAACAGTTCGGGAACCTGGGTAAAGCCGACCCCGATGCCGATGGACAGGGAAGCGATGGTTACGTTTCTCTGGGTAAAGCCGCAGCGGGTGAGCATTTGAACGCCGCTTACCACGATGGAGCCGAACATCATAATGGTACAGCCTCCAAGAACCGAGTCGGGGAGGCTGGCGAAAAACACCCCCAGGGGCGGAAACAGGCCGGCGAGAATCATGCAGGCCGCTCCCGTCATAATGGTGAAGCGGTTGACCACCCTGGTCATGGCGATAAGGCCGACGTTCTGGCTGAAGGAAGTAACCGGCAGGCATCCGAAGAGGGAGGAGATGCTGCTGGCGAATCCGTCGCAGGCAAGGGAACCGGATATTTCTTTTTCCGTTATCTCCCGGTTCAACCCCGTCATGGTCATGGCCGAAGTATCCCCGATGGTTTCCGTAGCGGAGACGAGAAATATCACCGCCACCGAGGCAATGGCGCCGAAATGAAATTCCGGCGCGAAGGGGAGGAAGCGGGGAATTGATATAAAGCCCGTGTTGGCGAAGCCGGAGAAATCAACCGCCCCCAGGATACAGGCAAGGGCATATCCGACGACAAGCCCGAAAAGAACGGAAAGCTGTTTCCAGTAGGATTTCGCGAAGACATTGAAAAACAGGCACGCCAGAAGAGTCACCGTTCCCAGCAGCATATTAGTGGGAGAACCGATATCCGGTTTTCCGGCCCCGCCGGCAAATGACGACGCCCCGACGATGAGCAGGGAAAAACCGATAGTGGTAACCACACTGGCGGCGACTACCGGGGCGATGATTTTTTTCCAGTACTTTGCCAGAAGTCCCAGGCAGCCTTCAAAGGCGCCCCCGATCAGAACCGCCCCGATTACCGAAGGATAGCCGTAGGTCGTCCCCACATAGCTAAGGATGGTTACAAAGGTAAAACTTACCCCCATGATGATGGGAAGCCTTGACCCGATTCTCCACAGGGGATACAGTTGAATAAGGGAGGCGATACCCGCCACAAACATGGCGTTCTGTATCAGAACCGCGGTTTGGGCCGGATCGAGTTTTACCGCCCCGGCGACAATGATGATGGGCGCCAGGTTTGCCACAAACATGGCCAGTACATGCTGCAGGCCGAAGGGGATTGCCCTTCCGACGGGCACCCTTCCGTCAAGCTTATAGATGTTTAGAATATCCGCCTTTGAGTTTGGTTTTTCCGCCATGACGTCCCTCCGATTTGAAAATATAACCGGTAAGCCGGTTTCAAAATCACTTGACAGCGCGCCAAAACGCAATTTGAAACAGGTTTCAAGATAAATTTAGCACTAAAAAATAATACAGTCAATAAGTAAAATATTTTTTACCCCTGGCGGAGCGCGTTTATTTCGCCCCGCGGCGCGCTGCTCAGGCTGAAGCCCTCGCGCCTATATTCGGTGCGGCAGCAGTCACGCCCCTTAAGCATTTATTCTGTGCTGTAGCTTTTTTCGGGGCTCCCACCATGCTACTTTTAGTCTCTCACCATGCTTACGCATGCCTCAAACCTTCGGTTTGTTGTGGGTGTATTCAGCGCCGGGCGCTGCTGCCTTTATTGAGTTAACGCTCCTGACGGAGCGCGTTTATTTCGCCCCGCGGCGCGCTGCTCGGGCTGAAGCCCTCGCGCATTGGTCACTGCCTTTGC
>JAISAK010000233.1 GCA_031266695.1 Treponema sp. | reverse complement strand
GAGGACGAGCTTTTAACCTTTGTGGAAGAGGTGCGCCAGGAAGGGGGAATCAACAAGCAGGAAGAAGAGATGATCCGCCAGGTGATCGAGTTCGACGATCTTACCGCGGCGGAGATCTTTACGCCCCGCGTCGACCTTGCCGCCGTTTCCGAAGACGATACGGCCGAATCAATCGATCTGAAATTCGCCGAGACCGGCTTTTCCCGGCTGCCGGTTTACCGGGATAATATCGACAACATTACCGGGGTCATACTTCTCAAGGATTTTCACCACGGGGTGATCAACCAGGGGAAGCCGCCCGCTGCCGTTCTCAAGCCGGTGGTCTTTGTTACCCGGACGATAAAAATTTCAAGGCTTCTGCGCGTGCTGCAGCAAAAGCGGGCGCACATGGCGATACTGGTTGACGAGTTCGGCGGCACCCTTGGAATAGTCACCATTGAGGATATTGTCGAAGAACTGGTAGGTGAAATTTGGGATGAGCATGACGAAGTAGTGGAGCCTGTCAGGAAGGCGGAAGACGGCAGCTTCGTCGTACTGGGGAGCGCGAACCTCAGGGATATGCTTGATACGGTCAAAGCCGCCGGGCGCGGGTCAAAGGCCGCCGGGGCGTTACGGGGACCGGGCCCGGGCAACACCGTGGGAAGCTGGGCGCTTGAAAATCTCGGCGGCCTGCCCCGCCCCGGAGACGTGTTCGAGAGTCAGGGCCTGACCGTCAGGGTATCAAGGGTGCTGCGCCACCGGGTCATGGAAGTTATTGTTACCGGGGCAGGGCCGGCGGCGGAAATTATCGGGGAGGATGCCGGTGGAAAAGAATGAAATCTTTGTTATCTACGGAAAGGATCCGGCGGCGATGGCGGCCCGCCTCGCGGAAGAGGCAGGCCTTGCCGATCTTATCGGGGATCGCAAAAAGCGGATAGGGCTCAAGCCGAATCTCGTAGTTTCCCGGCCGGCTTCGGAGGGGGCTACCACCCACCCCGAAATCGCCGCGGGCCTTATCGCCTACCTGAAAAAAAACGGCTTTGACAATTTGGCGATCCTTGAGGGCTCCTGGGTCGGGGATCGTACGGCCGAGGCCTTTTCCGTCTGCGGTTACAACAAACTGTCCAAAGAAACGGGAGTGGAGCTTATCGACACCCAGAAAGACCGGGCAAGGGCCTGCGCCTGCGGGGGCATGGATATTGAAATCTGCGAAAGCGCCCTGGCCCTTGATTTTATGATCAACCTTCCGGTGATGAAAGGGCACTGCCAAACCCTCCTTACCTGCGCCCTCAAGAACAACAAGGGAATTATTCCCAACCGGGAAAAGCGGCGCTTCCACAGCCTGGGGCTGACCGTGCCCATTGCCCACCTCAATACGGTTGCGCGTAACGACTTTATCGTGGTTGACGGTATCTGCGGGGACCTTGATTTTGAGGAGGGGGGGAATCCGGTCTACGCGGGACGCCTCTTCGCCGCCCGGGACCCGGTACTCTGCGACGCCTGGGCCGCCGGGCAGATGGGTTACGCGGTTTCGGAGATTCCCTACATCGGCCTTGCCGAAAAGCTTGGCGCGGGATGCGCGGATATCTCAAGGGCCTCGGTGCGCGAGTTTGGCGGCGAAGGGGGAAGCGGCGCGGCCAAAGCGGAGGCGGCGGGCGGCGCGCCCCGGCCCGAAGGCAAGGTCGGGCAGCTTGCGGAACATATTGCCGAGGCGGAGGCTTGCAGCGCCTGTTACGCGGGTCTTGTCTTCGCCCTTTCCCGCATGAGCCGGACGGAACGCGGCAGGCTGGAAGGAAAGGTATCCGTCGGCCAGGGTTTTCGCGGGAAAAAAGGAAAACTCGGAATAGGGCGCTGCTGTTCCGGTTTTTCCGCCTCTGGCCCCGGCTGCCCGCCCGGCGGCGCCGAGGCCCTGAAATTCCTCCGGGAACATCTTTATACTCCATAGATTTGCCCGCGCGGGGGAAGGTATGAAAAAAGCAAATTCCCCAAAAACCAACGCCTTAAGACTCCTTGACGCCGTCAATATCAGCTATGCCGTAAAGGAATACCCCGTTGACGAAGCGGATCTTTCCGCCGTCCACGCCGCTAAATTTCTTGACCTGCCGCCCGAACGGATTTTCAAGACCCTGGTACTGCGGGGCGCGAGCGGCGCTTTTTTTGTCTGCTGCATTCCGGCGGCGGACGAGCTGGACCTGAAAAAAACCTCCGCCGCGGCCGGTGAAAAAAGCTCCGCCCTTATCCCCCTGAAGGATCTCCTGCCCCTTACCGGCTATGTCCGCGGCGGCTGTTCGCCCCTCGGCATGAAAAAACAGTTTCCCACGTTTATTGACGAGACCGCCGAGCTTTTTGATTCCATAGGAATAAGCGCGGGGGAGCGGGGTCTGCAGGTTCTGCTTGCGCCGGGAGACCTTGCGCGGTACCTCGGGGCGCGGTTCACGGATTTAACGCTGAAAAGCCGCCGGGTCTTTGACGCCTTCTAATCGCCGTCATCTTGCGGAAGCGTATAGGGCTCGTCCCTGCCGGGAAGGGTTTTCCGCAGTTCCCGGAGGAATTCCCTGGTATCGCCCATTTCTCCGTAGGCGTCGCAGGAGTCAAGATAACGCCGGGTTATGGTGCAATACTTATACATTTTTTCCTGACCGAGTTTTTTCTTCCACTTTCCGGCGGCGCAGCGAATCCTTAAAACGTAAGCCGTCTCTCCTTCCGGTTTGGCAGGGATCAGCTTGCAATGGATACAGTTGGCGCAGTAGATCTTTTCGCTATGGAATTCTTCTTCGCCGGCATCGAAGCTGACTACATCCGCGGCGGCTTCCTTTTCCGCTGTTTGTATCATATTATCCACCTTTTTCGGGAATGAATAAATATTCCAAAAATATACACTTTCGTCAAGTAATCCTTGACAGGGATTTATAAATATGCAAAATATACTCCACAGATTTGAGTTTGTCAGGCAAGGAATTGTCTAATTCGTTGCCTGACAAACAATTATAATCGGAATTCCCTGACAATTTCAGATTGTCAGGGAATAAAATTCCGGCTTGTTCCAAAACCGGCTGGTTTCGGACAACCGGAATTCTCTGACCCTTTGAAAATTTCAGGGAACAAATTCGGAGGTTTCCATGACAGCGGGCGTTATCGGCGCTACGGGATACGCGGGGGCCGAACTGGTCAGGCTCCTTTTGGGGCATCCCAAAACCGGAGGATTGATTCTTTCTTCGGTCACTTTTGAAGGCGACAGAATTGAAAACCTGTACCCCAACTTTCTGGGAAAGATTTCCGCGGCTCTGGTAAAACCCGAAGAGGTTTGTTCCGGCGCGGACGTGGTCTTTGCCGCGCTGCCCCACGGGGTAGGGGAGGACTTCGCGAAAATCTGCGTCAAGCGCGGAATACCCTTTATCGATCTCTCCGCGGATTACCGTTTCGACAGGGACGAAGAGACCTTCAGGGCCTGGTACGGCAAGCCCTTCGTTTATCCCGAGCTGCGCGAACACTCCGTTTACGGCCTTCCCGAGCTTAACAGGGCGCGTATCAAAGAGCTGGCCGCCTCGGGGCGGGTGATTATCGGCAATCCCGGCTGCTATCCCACGGGCGCTTCGCTGGGCGCCTTTCCCGCCCTTGCGCGGGGGCTTGTTGCCGGGCCCGGCGCCGCGGGCTGTCCCGCGCCCATTATCGTAGACGCCGCTTCCGGCGTTACCGGCGGCGGCCGGGAGCCTTCCCGATCCTTTCATTTCCCCGAGTGCTTCGATTCCCTAAGCCCCTACAAGGTGGGAAGCCACCGGCACACTCCGGAAATCAGCAGGAATTTCGCCGCTATGGCCGCGCGGGCCGCCGTCCCGGAAAGCGATGCCGCGCGGGCCGCCGCGGAGGGGGAGGCCTGGCCGGGCCTGATCTTCACGCCCCACCTTGCGCCCCTGAACCGGGGCATACTCAGCACGATCTACATTCCCCTTGTCCCGGCCTGGCGGGCGGGGAGCGCTTCGGCCCGGGAAAGCGGCGTTTCCGCTCCGGTCTCCGCGTTGTCCGCGGTGCGGCCGCCTTCCGGGGAGGTTGAAAAAAAAGCCGGCGAAATCCGCGCCCTCTACGCGGATTTTTACAGGGACGAGCCCTTCGTGCGGGTGCTGCCCGCCGGCCTTGCCGCGGCGACTAACCGCGTGCGCCAGTCCAATTACTGCGACGTTTCGGTGCATTTGGATCAAACCGGAACCACCCTTATCGTTGTAAGCGCCCTTGACAATATGGTAAAGGGCGCCGCGGGACAGGCGGTGCAGAACATGAATATCCTTATGGGTTTTGACGAAAAGGCCGGCCTGGAAGCGGCGCCGGCCCTGTTTTAGCGCCGCGGAAAAGGCAGGGAGAAAGGCGGAAGATATGAAGGAAACCTTTGACAGCGGCGACAGGGCGGCGGTTTTAGCCCGGGCCCTTCCCTACATTCAAAAATTTCAGGGAAAGACCGTTGTGGTTAAATACGGCGGGAACGCCATGATCAACGAAGATCTCAAGACGGCCGTAATGGAAGATCTTGTCATGATGTCCTGCGTGGGAATGCGCGTAGTCCTGGTTCACGGCGGCGGCCCGGAGATAGACGCGATGCTGAAAAGGGTCGGCAAGGAAAGCCGTTTTGTAAAGGGGCTCCGTTATACCGACGAGGAGACAATGGAAATTGTGCAGATGGTTCTCTGCGGCAAAGTGAACAAAGACATTACCGGCCGCATCGCGCGTGCCGGCGGCAGGGCTCTGGGACTCTGCGGCATAGACGGCGCCCTGCTTAAGGCGAGAAAGATCCGCGGCGAAGAAGACCTGGGGCTTGTCGGCGAAATCGAAGAGGTCGACGTTTCGCCGCTCAATACGATTCTCGATTCCGGGGCGGTTCCGGTGGTGTCTTCGGTCGCCATCGGCTTCGGCGAAGATTCGGGGCTGATCCTCAACGTCAACGCCGATATCGCCGCGGCGCGCATAGCCGCCGCAATGAAGGCGGAGGAGCTTCTCCTTATGACCGATGTGCGGGGCCTGCTCCGGAACCTGCAGGATCCCGACTCCCTTGTCGGGACGGCGACCCGCGCGGAACTGGAGGAGATGAAGAAAAACGGCGTCGTAAGCAAAGGCATGATTCCAAAGACCGACTGCTGCCGCCTTGCCCTCGACGGCGGGGTAAAGAAGGCCCGCATCCTGGACGGACGCCTTCCCCACGCGCTGTTAATCGAACTCTTTACCGGCGAGGGTATCGGGACAACGATTGTTCCCTGAAACGCCAACGCGGGGGATAGCGCGCTAACCGGGTTTTCGGTATATTTGGGACTGCCGCAGTCCCGTAATTGCGGCAAAGGATAAGGGTACAGTATGTCCGATGTATTTATGAATACCTACCACCGGCTGCCGGTAATCTTTGCCCGGGGCGAAGGTTCCAGGCTCTTCGACATCAACGGAAAAGAATACCTGGACTTCGGCTCCGGCATAGCGGTGAACTGTCTTGGTCACAATTACCCGCCCCTGGTGCGGGCTGTCTCGGAGCAGGCGGCAAAATTCAACCATGTCTGCAATTACTATCAGAGCGACGTGGCCGCGGCCTTTGCGGAAAAACTCGTCGAGGCCTGCTCAAAGGCGGGAATGAAAAACGTGTTCCTTGCCAATTCCGGCGCGGAGGCCAACGAGGGGGCCTGCAAAATTGCCCGCAAGTACTCGCTTAAAAAATACGGCCCCGGCAGGCACACCATTGTCACCCTCCGGGGGAGTTTCCACGGCCGAACCATCACGACCCTTTCGGCTACGGGTCAGGAGAAATTTCACCGGGACTTTGGCCCCTTTACCGACGGCTTTGACTATATCCCCGGCGGCGACATTGACGCGCTGGACAAGGCCCTGGACAAGGCCGCGGTTGCGGGCCTTTTAATCGAAGCGATACAGGGTGAAAGCGGCATTATTCCGCAGACCGGTGAATTTATCGCCGCGGCGGCAAAGCTCTGCGCCGAGCGGGACATACTTCTCATGTTTGATGAAATACAATGCGGCCTTGGCCGGACCGGAACTTTTCTTGCCCTGGAGCACTACGGCGTCAGCGCCGACGTGGTTACCCTGGCGAAGGGCCTTGCCGCGGGCGTTCCGGCCGGCGCCGTCCTTGCAGGCGGAAAGGCCGCGGACGTTTTTGAATCCGGGGATCACGGCAGCACCTTCGGCGGAAACCCCCTGGCCGCCGCCGCGGGCCTGGTGGTACTCAAGACCGTGAACGATCCGGCCTTTCTCAGGGAAATCGCCCGGAAGGGTGAAAAGATCATCGCCGCGATAAGGGGCTGGAAACATTCCGGAGTAAAGGAAGTCCGGGGCCGGGGGTTGATGATCGGCGTTGATATTGAAAGCGAGGCCTGGCCGGTTCTGGAAAAAGCCCTCTCAAAGGGCCTGCTCCTTCTTTCCGCCGGGCCAAAAACCCTGCGCCTCCTGCCGCCCTATACGATAAGCGGCGGCGAGATCGATCAGGGGCTTGCCATACTCAGGGGAGTTCTGGACGCGTAAGGAGCCCATTAATTGTGGTTTTTGCGGTACAAAGTAACGCAAAAACCTACAAGTGCAACAGGCTCCTAGCCTTGCCTAAGGCGGAGCCTTTCGGGATAATTGTCCCAGGAGTTATCATGAAGAAGAAGATAGTGCTTGCCTATTCGGGCGGTTTGGACACCACGGTGATTATCCCCTGGCTCAGGGAAAATTATGATTGCGACATCGTTGCCGTCTGCGTTGACGTGGGACAGGAAGCGGACTGGAAGGCCCTGCAGAAACGCGCCCTGAATACGGGCGCTTCCGCCTGCCACGTGGCGGATGTTAAACAGGAATATGTTGAAAACTTTGTGTGGCCCGCCCTCAAGGCAAACGCTCTGTACGAAGACAAGTATCTCCTGGGAACCTCAACGGCGCGTCCCCTCATCGCGAAGGTGCTGGTGGAATACGCGCGCAGGGAAAAAGCCGACGCTATTGCCCACGGCGCAACCGGCAAGGGCAACGATCAGGTGCGCTTTGACCTGGGGATCACGGCCTTTGCCCCCGACCTTGAGATCATCGCGCCCTGGCGTACCTGGAAACTCAAGAGCCGCGAGGAGGAGATACGCTACCTCAGGCGCAGAAATATTCCCGTACCCATGAAGAAAAAAGATTCCTACAGCCGGGACGACAACCTCTGGCACATTTCCCACGAGGGCCTTGATCTGGAAGACCCGGCCGGCGAGCCCAATTTCAAAAAGATGCTCAGCCTGACCGTTCCCCCGGAGAAGGCTCCCAACAGGCCCGAATATGTCGAGCTGGAATTTGAAAAGGGAATACCCGTTGCAGCTAACGGAAAGAAAATGGACGGGGTAAGCCTGATTCGATTCCTTAACAAAATCGGCGGGGCCAACGGAGTGGGCATCAGCGACCTGGTTGAAAACCGCGTCGTGGGAATGAAGAGCCGCGGCGTCTACGAAACGCCCGGAGGCAGCATACTCTACTACGCCCACCAGGAACTGGAACACCTCTGCCTTGACCGGCAGACCTATTCCTACAAGCAGCAGATTGCCCTCAAGCTGGGCGAGCTTATCTACGGCGGCCTCTGGTTTACCCCCCTGCGTGAAAGCCTTTCGGCCTTTGTGGATTCTACCCAAAAAACCGTCAGCGGCAGGGTGCGGCTTAAGCTCTACAAGGGTTCCATCGGCTCCGCGGGCGCGACGTCTCCCTATTCCCTGTATAACGCCGGCATCGCAAGCTTTACCACGGGCGAACTCTACAGCCACGCCGACGCAAGGGGCTTTATCAGGCTCTACGGACTGCCAGTGCTGGTACGTTCCCTCATGGAGCAGCTGAAGAAGGGCAGGGCCGCCGCCGGAAACGCTCCGGGCGGAAAAGCGAAGAAGGCAAAGGCAAAGAAATAATGGGCCCGGCAAAAAAAGGCGGGCGTCCCTCCGCCGGCGGGAAGAAAACTTCCGTTAGGCGAAACGGGGAATCCCGAAGCAAAGCGGCCGGGGAGAGGGAAAAAAATTCCGGGGCCGTTTTATGGGCGGGCCGGACCGCGGAAAAGCCGGACGCCGGGGCTTTCGCTTTTCAGGCTTCCCTCCCCGTTGACAGGCGGCTTGCCTTTGACGATATAGCGGGAAGCCGCGTCCACGCCGCCATGCTTGGAAAACAGGGGATTATTCCGGCAAAGGCCGCGGCGCGGATTGACGCGGAGCTCGGCAGAATCGCAAGGGACCTTGAAACGGGAAAGCTTGCCTTCGACGAAGGCGCGGAGGACATTCATTCCTTTATCGAGGGAATCCTCACCGCGCGGCTGGGCGACGAAGGCCGCATGGTTCACGCGGGGCGGAGCCGGAACGATCAGGTAGCCCTGGATTTCAGGCTGTACCTCAAACGGACGGTGCCGGAATTGCGCGCCGGTCTTGCCGAAACGATCCGGGTCCTGCTCGATCAGGCGGAAAAGTACGCGTCCGCCGTCATGCCCGGCTACACTCATCTTCAGCGGGCGCAGCCGGTAACTCTGGGACATCACCTCTGCGCCTGGTGCGCGGGCCTTGAGCGGGATCTTTCCCGTTTTGCCGACGCCCTCGTCCGTCTTGACGAATGTCCCCTGGGTTCGGGCGCCCTCGCGGGTTCGGGCCTTCCCCTTGACAGGGCGGAAACCGCCGGGGCTCTGGGCTTTGCCCGGCCCACCCTCAATTCAATGGACTCCGTGGCCGACCGGGACTTCGCGCTGGAACTTTCTTCCGCCTGCGCCATAACCATGATCCACCTTTCCCGCTTCTGCGAGGACATCGTTATCTGGGCCAGCGAGGAATTTAATTTTATCGAACTTTCCGAAGCCTGGAGCACCGGTTCTTCCATCATGCCCCAGAAAAAAAATCCCGACTTCGCGGAACTTATCCGCGGCAAGGCGGGCAGGACGGCGGGAAACCTTGTTGCCCTCCTGACGCTTCTCAAGGGCCTGCCCTACGCCTACGACAAGGATCTGCAGGAGGACAAGGAGAGCCTTTTCGACAGCCTTGATACCGTCGGCGCCTGCCTGCGGATTTTTCGCGGGATGATGCAGAGCGCCTCCTTTAACCTCAAAAGAATGAAAGCCGCCTGCGCCGGCGGTTTCCTTGAGGCAACCGACGCCGCCGATTATCTTGTCCGAAAGGGCCTTCCCTTCAGAAAGGCCCACGAGGCCGTTGCCCTCATCGTCAGGGACTGCGTCGCGGCGGGCCGGCGCAGCCTGTCCCAGCAGCCCCTGGCCGAGATGAAAAAGCGGTCGCCCCTTTTTGAGGAAGACGTCTACCGCGCCCTAAGCCCCTCGGCCTGCGCCGGCGCCCGCACTACCCCCGGCGGCGCCGCGCCAAAGGAAGTGCGGCGGCAGATCAGAACACTGAGAAAAAAGCTGACAAAAGCGTAAAATACATGCAAGGTAATATGTCATACCCCAAGCGATACAAATGAAAACAGGATATTCCCCCGTGGGAGCGCCAAAGCCGCCGTTCACTTGCCTGTACCGCGAAATACATACAAGATGATATTTTATACCCCCCTGGCCTTGCCTGCCCGCTCCTATGTTCCTCAACTTTGTTCCGTGAACGCCTTTATTTTCTGATGGATACTTTTACTCTCTTCGACGATCAACCTTCTTGTAGGAGGCCAGAAGTCGCCGGGCAGGCAAGG
>JAISAK010000204.1 GCA_031266695.1 Treponema sp. | reverse complement strand
CTTTAAACTGATCGTGGGAGGCGCGCCGGTTACCCAGGAATTCGCGGACAAAATCGGCGCCGACGGTTACGCCCCCGATGCTGCCAGCGCCGCCACCCTGGCAAAAAAACTCGCAAATTAAAACCTCAGGGAAAACGATCCTTCCTCGTTGGCGTTTTCCATATCTTTAATAATTGACAATATTTCATAAAAATGCTAGTCTCAAACTACCTTCCCCGGTTGTGTAATGGTAGCACGGCAGACTCTGGATCTGCTTGTGGGGGTTCAAATCCTCCCTGGGGAAAATATCTTTGCGGAGGCCCCTTCGTCTATCGGTTAGGACATGAGATTCTCAATCTTAAAAGAGGGGTTCAATTCCCCTAGGGGCTAGAAGCTGTTTTTGTAATTCCTTTCCAGCCGGCTTACTCCGCGTAATAGTTGATTAAAGTCTCCACCGGCGTGGGGGCCAGGGCTTTTTCGTAATTGAGAAAGGGAAGCCCCACCACGCCGAATATCGCCGGAATTTCGGCGCCGCAGGCGGTGATTAGCTCCCTTGCCGCGTTAAGGGTACCGCCGGTGGCGATAAGATCATCCGTCAGAAGGACCCGGCCGCCCTTGGGCACATCGTGGGGGTGAATCTCAATTTCCGCTTCGGCGTATTCAAGGGAGTATTTTTTGGTCCTGGTTTCGCCGGGCAATTTACCTTTTTTGCGGATCAGAATCAGGGGAACTCCGAGCCGGAAGGCAAAGGGAGCGGCGAAAAGGAACCCCCGCGCTTCTATGGCGGCTACGGCGTCGATTTTTTTATCCTGATACAGCTCAACCATGCGGTCAATGCAGTAACGAAAAGCAACGGGAGCCGCAAGAACACTGGTAATATCGTAGAACAGTACCCCTTTTTTGGGGAAGTCCGGTATTTTTCTGATAAACTCATCAAGATTGAGGGTTTTCATGCCTTGCTTTTCCACCCGAAGGTTTCCCCCCCTTGATAATACCTTGTATCCATTTTTTCAGGGCCGCCGGACTCACATCGCCGCCTTCGGCCAAAAAAGGCTCGGCAACGGCGGCTTCGCAGTCTTTTACCAGATCGGAAAGATACTTGAATGCCTTTTTTCCGGAAGAAAAAACCCCGCAGGAACGACCCGCCAGGTTGATATGCTTAAGCATCTCCGCGATATAGGCAAAAGAAGGCTGTCCGGGCTTTTCACAGCCCAGAAAAAAAACGTCGGCCGAAAGAAGATCGGTACCGGCAAAAGATTCCGCGGGGCGTATAAGTGTCCGGAACCCGTCCAATTCAGCCGAAATAGCCTCCGCTATTTTCTTTGTCGAAACGGCTCCGTCTGTTACAATGAGCGCAGTCTTCCTAGTTTCCACAATACTTAAGTGTATCTCTCTGAGGCGGATATGTCAACGCAAAGGAGGATAAACATTGCGAATTCAGGCCAATTCAAAATCCCGTATTTGGGCGTCCTGAAATCTTGACGTTTTTATCTGTTCTTGCCACGATAACTTATGGAAATGCTGAATATTTGGCAGGAAAGTCATAATATCCGTTTTGGCGATATAGACCGTTCCGACAGGCTGACGCTGGCTTCGGTTTTTGATCTTTTTCAGGAGGCGGCCATCAGTCACGCCGATAACCTGGGTGTAGGCAGGGATTCTATGGCAAAAACCGGGCAGGTTTGGATACTTTCCCGAATGTCGGTTCAGGTTGACCGGCGCCCGGCCTACGGCGAAACCGTTACCATCCGCAGTTGGCCCCGGGGCGGGGAAAGGCTCTTTGCCCTGCGGGATTACGATATCCGCGACGCTTCCGACAGGCCCCTGGCCGGGGGCAGCAGCGCCTGGCTTATCATCGATCTTGAAAAACGCCGCCCCCTGCGCCCCCAGGCCGTCATGGACAGCCTTCCCCTGAACGAGGGGCTCCGGGCCCTTCCCTCCGGCGCGGCGGGTCTTGCGGAGCTGAAAAACCCGGAGAAAAGCGCCGAACGGCGCGCCGCCTATTCGGACCTTGATTACAACGGCCATGTAAACAACGTCCGCTATGTTCAATGGATACAGGACGCCCTGGAACCCGCTCTTTTTGAAAAGGCGGGACGTATGCGGCTTGATATCAACTATTTAAACGAAATACACCCCGGAGAGCTGATTGAACTGTGGCGCGCCGGGGCGGAGGACGCCGCGTTCGGCGAAAGCGCGGCCGCGGCCTTTGCCTTTGAAGGCCGCAGAACCCGGGGCGGGCAGGCCGCGTTTCGCGCGGAACTCCGGCTGTGGGACTAGCCCGCGCGGGTCGGGCTACCAGCCGGCTTTTATTCCCACGGAAACGGCCAGGCCGCTGGCGGTCCAGCTTTTGTCAAAGTTCTGGGATTGTATAGCTATTCCGAGATCAATCTCCATGGCCCGGGCGTTAAAGATCAGGTCAAGGCTGTTCTTCCACAACCGGTCTTCGTAACTAATCCCGAAGGTGGGGATAAAGATATTGGCCAGATCACAACGAATCTTTAAGCCCCCTTCCACGGAGGCGGGCTGCTCATACAGGGGATTAACGGCAAAGCCCAGCGAGGGAATAAGGGAGAGAATTCCGGAATTAAAGGGACGATAATCGGCCCAGGCAAGCATCTTGAAGGGGCGGAGAATTATTTTCTCTCCTGTGCCATAGGTAGTTTCACCCCCATCCGTCGCAAAGATATCATCCATGTCCGCGTTGATGATGTCGTCGGTTTCTTTTATACCCGC
>JAISAK010000195.1 GCA_031266695.1 Treponema sp. | reverse complement strand
AAGGGGTAAAAGACGCTTCCGGCACGGGAGGGGAAACCGGGGAACACCGCCTCTCGGGAAAGGCCCTGGAACGGTTTGAGGAAAAACTAAAAAACGGAACGCAGCTCTAACAGGATGATGAGGCTATACACAAAGAAACATAAATAGAGGCTTTCCCAAAACTTGTTCGGGTTTTGGGAAAGCCTCAATATTTCGCCTGTACGGAACGCGCAAGGGATTGAAGCGGAACAAAAAACCTCACGGTTTTTTGTTTTCGGAGTTTTGCGAAGCAAAACTCCATCTGGGAACAAATGGTTTTTTGTTGGAGCGGAAAGCCCGGTTTCCGGCGCTTCGCGCCGGAAATGCGCCCAAAAAAGAAAAATTTGCGATCCCTTGATCCAACCCCTTATATGGTGTAGGGTTACAAAAGACTACGCTATATATGGGGATTATTTATAAACAGCAGCGGGTTGATTCGCTGTGAAGGGTCTTTATTCGGGCCCTTTGGGGCGTGAGTCAAATACCTTATGAGAATATTATGCCCGCCGGCTTGCCTTCCCCGCGCAAGCGGGTTCGTGGATTGTTGATTTGGGAGAGTGTATGAAATTTGAGCGTTTCTTTACCAGGGGCCAGACGGGGCCGTACAAAGATATTGTATGGGAAAAGCGGAAAAGCGAGATTCGCAACCCTGACGGCAAGACGATATTTTCCGAAGAGACGGTGATAGTTCCTTCTTTCTGGAGCCAGATTGCGACGGATATTATCGCCCAGAAGTACTTCCGTAAGGCCGGGGTGCCTGAAGACAAGATTGACGAGTGGAAAAAGTGGGCCGGCCCCTGCGGGGAGGGCGAACGGCTCCCTGCCGACGGGGCGGAACACGATGCCCGGCAGGTTTTTCACCGCCTTGCCTATACCTGGATGGACTGGGGCCGCCTGAACGGTTACTTTGACGGCGAAGATGACGCGAAGGTTTTCTATGACGAGACCTGCTTTATGCTGGCTCATCAGATGGCGGCTCCCAACAGCCCCCAGTGGTTTAATACGGGGCTTTATGCGGTGTACGGTATTGACGGGCCTGCCCAGGGGCACTACTACTTTGACCCTGGGGAAGGGAAACTGAAAAAGTCCGGCAGCGCCTACAAACGGCCCCAGCCCCATGCGTGCGTTATCCTTTCCGTTGATGACGATCTGGTCAACGAGGGGGGTATCATGGACCTGGTTACCCGGGAAGCCCGGCTTTTCAAGTACGGTTCCGGGACGGGATCGAATTTTTCCCGGATCAGGGCGCTCAATGAAAGGCTCTCGGGAGGCGGGGTGTCTTCGGGGCTTCTTTCGTTTCTCAAGATTGGGGACCGGTCGGCATCGGCTATTAAAAGCGGCGGGACTACCCGGCGGGCGGCCAAGATGGTGACGCTGGACGCGGATCATCCGGATGTGGAAAAATACATCAACTGGAAACAGGAGGAAGAACACAAGGTTGCGTCCATGGTTACCGGTTCTCTGGTGGTAAAGAAGCACTTTGACGCAATCAAAAAGGCCCTGGCCGCGTTCAGGGGGCCTGACGCGGACAGGTTCAGCGCCGAAAAAAACCACGAACTTACCGGGGCCCTGCGGAATGCCCTGGGGGATAAAATTCCTCCGGCCTACCTCTACCAGATTCTGCGCCGTCTTGAGCAGGGAGAAGGGGATATGGATTTGGCGGTGTTTTCTGCCGCCTGGGACGACGAGGCCTACAACACCGTATCGGGGCAGTCCTCAAACAACAGCCTCCGTTTGAGCGACGATTTTATGCGGGCGGTTCTGGAAGACGGCGGCTGGGCGCTTACGGGCAGGGTGACGGGTAAAACGGAAAGAACCGTGAAGGCCCGGAAGATCTGGGACGAAGCGGCCCGTTCGGCCTGGGCCTGCGCGGACCCGGGGCTTCAGTTTCATACGACTATCAACGACTGGCATACCTGTCCGGCGGGCGGTGAGATCCGCGCTTCCAACCCCTGTTCGGAGTATATGTTCCTGGATGATACGGCCTGTAACCTGGCTTCCATCAACCTTGCCCTTTTCTATGACAAAAAAACCAAAATTTTCGACATAGAAGGGTATCTCCATGCCATCCGGATCTGGACGACGATCCTGGAGATCTCCGTGGTCATGGCCCAGTTCCCTTCTCCGAAGATCGCGGCGCTTTCCTGGGAATACCGTACTCTTGGCCTGGGTTACGCCAACCTGGGAAGCCTCCTCATGATCATGGGTCTGGCCTACGATTCCGCCGAAGCAAGGGCAGTGGCCGGCGCCCTCTCGGCTCTCCTCTCAGGCGAAGCCTACGCCCAGTCGGCCAGAATGGCCGCGGCGCTGGGGTCGTTTGCCCGGTACGGGGAAAACTCAGGCGCTATGCTCAGGGTGATACGGAACCACCGCCGGGCCTGTTACCACGCTCCGGCGGAGGAATACGAGGGGCTTCATACTATCCCGGAGGGTATCGATCCGGTCAAATGTCCCGGCTATCTCCTGGACGCGGCGAAGCAGGCATGGGACCGCGCGCTCAAGCTGGGGGAAAAGCACGGCTACCGTAACGCTCAGGTAAGCGCCATTGCCCCCACAGGGACTATCGGCCTCCTCATGGACTGCGACACTACCGGCGTGGAGCCTGATTTTGCCCTGGTAAAATTCAAGAAGCTTGCCGGAGGGGGCTACTTCAAGATCATAAACCAGTCCGCCCTCCCTGCCCTGGAAGCCCTGGGTTACGGGAGCGAAGACATAGACCGAATCGTTGCCTACGCGACAGGGCGCAAGACTTTTGAGGGGGCGCCGGTCATCAATCCCGGGAGCCTTGCCGCCAGAGGGTTTAGCTCCAAGGCCCTGGCGGTGGTAGAAGAGGCGGTGAAGAATTCCATCAGCCTTGAGGGGATCTTCAATCCCTGGGTTCTCGGCGCGGATTTTATCGAAAAAAAACTTAAAATCGAAAAATCCGTGTTTTCCGCTTCCGCCTTCAGCCTCTTAAAACACTTGGGGTTTAGCGCCGCAGATATTGAAGCGGCGGAACTTTATACCTGCGGAACCATGGGCCTGGAAGGAGCGCCGGGGCTTAAGAAGGAACACTATGCGGTCTTTGATACCGCGACGCCTTCGGGGAAGAAGGGCAGCCGCTCCATTCCCTGGACTGCCCATGTGGAGATGATGGCCGCGGTTCAGCCTTTTATCACCGGGGCCATTTCCAAAACCATTAATATGCCCAACGGGGCGAATTACGAGGATGTAAAGGGCACCTATATGCTGGCCTGGAGGCGGGCGCTCAAGGCTGTCGCGCTTTACCGGGACGGATCGAAGCTCTCCCAGCCCCTCTCTTCCTTTGCGCCGGGAACGGACCCCCTGGCCGATACTATCCTGGGGGTGGAACGGACCATGACGGCCCAGAAAAAATCGCCGCCGCCGGCCCGGCGGGGGCTGCGTAAATCCCTGCCCAGCCGGCGCAGCGGTTATACCCAGAAAGCCAAGATAGGCGGGCACTCCATATTCATCCGTACCGGCGAATACGAAGACGGAAACCTGGGCGAGATTTTTCTCGATATGCACAAGGAAGGGGCCGCCTTCAGGAGCCTTCTCAACAGCTTTGCCATTGCCGTATCCCTGGGGCTTCAGTACGGGGTTCCCCTGGATGAGTATGTCGATGCCTTTACCTTTAGCCGGTTTGAACCCAACGGCGCGGTCCAGGGCCACGATTACGTGAAAATGGCGACCAGCGTCATTGACTACATATTCCGGGATCTGGCCATAAGCTATCTGAAACGTCTGGATCTGGCGCAGGTAAAGCCGGAAGATCTTCTGACTACCGGTACAAGGAACGACGGGTTTTCCAGTGCCCCCCATCAGGCGCTTAACGCGAAGGACGCTCCGGTTTCTCCGGCGGAAGGCCGGACGGCAGGCCCTGACGGGGCCGATTCCCTTAAAACCGCCCAACTGGGCAGGGAGATCGCCCAGGCGAAGATCAAAGGCTACGAGGGAGACCCCTGCCCTGCCTGCGGTTCCTTTACCCTGATACGCAGCGGCACCTGCATGAAGTGTGACACCTGCGGGGGAACCACGGGCTGTAGTTGAGGCGGAGGGGCGTTACTCAGCCTGCTTTTAAGCGGCTCGTAACGTCCTCCTCTTTCAGATTGTACAGGGCGTCGAGGAAACAGGTCTGGAAACTCCCCGGTCCCCCGGCGGAACGGGCGGCGATTTCACCGGCTATGCCCATGACCGCCATAGCTCCGGCGGCGGCTTCGAAATAATCGCCGTTTACCGCCGCGAAGGCCCCCGTGAGGGCGGTGGCGGTACAGCCCATGCCGGTTATCCGGGGCATCATGGGATGGCCG
>JAISAK010000303.1 GCA_031266695.1 Treponema sp. | reverse complement strand
CGCCCGGCATCATACCTTAGCTTTTTACCTATCATTAAAAAGGCATTCAAGTTAATAAGCTTGTGCCCCTGGCGTCACGAATGAAAGGAATATCTTCGACAGTGGGAGCGCCAAAGCCGCCGTGAAAAGGCTTGTCAAGCTTCATACCTTGGCTTTTTCCCTATCATTAAAAAGACATTCAAGAAAAGACCTTATACCCCTTGGCCTTGCCTGCCCGGCGACTTCTGGCCTCCTATAGTGAAGGTTGATCGTCAAAGGGAGTAAAACCGTCCGCCAGGGAACAAAGGCGTTCACGGAACAAAGTTGAGGAACATAGGAGCGGGCAGGCAAGGCCAAGAGGTATGGTCTCTTACCTTGAATGTATTTTGCGCGGTCTGGTATTATCAAGCCATGAAGATCATCGGTATAAACGGCAGTCCCCGGAAGGGCTGGAACACCCACACCCTGGTGGAAGACTGCCTCAAAGGCGCCGCGTCAAAAGGCGCGGAAACGGAGCTTATCAACCTGTACGATTTTGACTTCCGGGGCTGCGTCAGTTGTTTTCAGTGTAAACGGCTGGAGGGCCCCAGCCTGGGACGCTGCGCGGTTCAGGACAGCCTTCGGCCGGTACTGGACAAAATTGATGTCTGCGGCGGCCTTATCCTCGGTTCCCCTGTTTACATCGGGGAAGTAACCGCCTCCACCCGGGCGCTGATCGAGCGGCTTACCTTTCAGTACATTTCCTACGGCGAAGACCGGAAGTCCCGCTTTGCCCGGCGCATTCCCGTGGGGCTCATCTATACGATGAACGTCCCCGGGGAGGCTCTGGAATCGAGCGGCTATAAGGCCCGGTTTAAATTTTACGAAGATCTTTTTACCCGGATTTTGGGCCCCGCTAAAACCCTTTTGTCCACCGAAACATGGCAGACCGAAAATTACGGCAAGTACGGGATAACCATGTTTGACGAAGGCGCCCGCAGAAAACGGCGGGAAGAGGTTTTCCCCCGGGATCGCCGGGGGGCTTTTGATCTGGGAGCTTGCTGCGCTTCGTGCGCGGCAGGCTGCTAAGGGCGGAATTTGCCCCCGGCTTAAAGATTTTTCCTAATCCGTTCAGCCTGTTTTTCAAGTTCTTCCGGCGCCGAAACATTATCCTTGGAAAGATCCAGCACAAAGGGGCCGCCCCACTCGGGTCCGTCCTTGTATTTCGGTACCAGATGCAGATGCAGATGAGGATAGAGATCGCCGAAGGCGGCGTAGTTGATCTTGCCGGGCGAAAAAGTCTCCCAGAGGGCTTTGGCCGCCCGGGACAGATCCCGGGCCCACGCGGCCAGTTCGTCGGGGGCCATCCGGAACACTTCGGTTTTGTGATCCTTCAGGGCAAGAATGCAGCGGCCCTTATAGGTTTGGTCCCTGGTCAAGAGGAGAGAGCTGGTCTCCAGATCGGCAACCTTGATGCTGATGTCATCGGCGCCGGTGCAGTAGCGGCAATTTGTGTCTTTCATGTATTCCTCCGGGGCATAAAATTCGCCGGCTATCCTTTGATGCCGGTATTCATAAGGCCTGTTTTAATATTCGAGTTAAAGATGATAAAAATAATCAGCAGGGGTATAATGCTGATCACCACCGCGGCGCAGACCTCGCCCCAGTATTGTATCAGGTCGGTAACAAAGCGGTTCAGCGTCAGGGTAACGGTTCGCATACGCTCTTCGGTAACTATCAGAAGGGGCCAGAAAAAATCGTTCCAGGTCCACACGGATTTTATTACCAGGAAGGTAACGATATGGGCGTGTACCATTGGAATGATAATCGCCCTGAAAATCCAGAATTCCCCGGCGCCGTCAATGCGGCCCGCTTCGATGTAGGACTTGGGTATGGGTTCCATAGCCGCCCTGAGCAGAAAGGTTCCAAAAGCCGACATGAACGAGGGAACCATGAGGCCCGCGTAGGTATTCACCAGGCGCAGCTTCGATACGATCATAAAGAGGGGGATGGAGGTCATCTCGGTGGGTATCATCAACATCCCAAGAAACAGATAATAGACTATTTCCTTTCCGGGGAATTTGAATTTGGCGAAGCTGTAGGCCGCGGTAAGGGCCAGAATCAGGCTGGGTACCAGGGTAACTATCACCACGACGAGGGAATTAATGATAGCCCGGTACAGGGGAAAACCGTTCTGGGAAACCGTGTTTCCCAAAAACACATTTTTGATATTGATAAAATTGGTAAAGGAATCGGGGATTATCCGGTGAAGTATGTCCCGGTTCGGCATGTCGATAATTTCAGGATTCAATTTCAGCGCGGTAAGAAGGATCATGATAAAGGGAATGATGATAAAGGTGAAAAAAACAACCATGAGCGCGCCGCCGATTGTTTTTCCGGCTTTTTCCGCGATATTGGTTTTCACGCGGCCCTCCTAATACTCTACGACCCGTTTTAGCAGGGTCTGCTGCAAGACGCTTATGACAAACAGGGAAAGGAGCGCCAGCACGGTAATCGCCGACGCCATGCCGTAATTTTCGATAAACACATTAACGATGAGGTAGATCATCACCGTTCTGGTAGCCCCGCCGGGCCCGCCCATAGTGGCCGAGTAGATCTGATCAAAGGCCCTGAACGCGAAGATCATATCCAGCGTAAAGGCCAGCACAAGCTGGGGGTTTATCAGCGGCAGGGTCAGCCTGAAAAAACGCTGAAAGGGATTTACGCCCTCCAGTTCCGCGGCTTCGTAAAGCTCCTCCGGCACATTTCTCATGCCGCCGTACAGGATCATTATGGTAAAAGGACACCTGATCCAAATGGTAATGATAACCGTTGAAAGCAGGGCGGTTTCCGAACTGCGCAGCCAGCCCGGCGGATTCGTCATTCCCAAAAACCGCAGCACCGTGTTGGTAATCCCGAAGGCCGGATCAAAAACCCAGCCCCAGATAATGCCGGCGCTGACCATAGCGACCATAAAGGGAAGAAAAATAATGGTAGTGGAGACCGCGGAAGCCTTGGGCTTCATTCGGGATACCGTATTGGCAACCCAGAGACAGAGCACCAGGAGTACCGGCACCAGCATAACCACGTACCGGAGCGTAACCTGTACGGCCCGGATAAAATCTTCCCGTCTGAAAAGATTGATGTAGTTTCTAAAACCGTTGAAAGACCACGACCCCATAATCAGATTGACTCTTCCGAAGGAATTGACAAAACAGAGGATCAGCGGATAGAAAAAAACGCAAAGATATACGATTAAAGACGGCAGAAGAAACAGGACACCCGCCACGCTGTATTTTTGTTGGATCTTCACTCAGGTCTCCCAAAAACGAACTACCTTACCCCCAAGGGCGCGAAAAAGTAAAAGGCGGATAAGCTCCGATCCTATCCGCCTGTGCCGTACTGTGGGCGGTTAACTTTCGTCCAGTATGGTTTGCATTCTCCGCGCCGCGGCGTCGATGGTTGCTTTTACGTCTCCTCCCTCAATAACGGCGGTAACGGCATCGCCGATTATCTCCGACAGGGAATTCCACTGGGGTATGACGTAATAAACGGGCCCTACGGTTTTGTCTACCGAATCCAGCATCGCCTGGGCGTAGGGGAGGCTCCCGAAGTAGGAGTTGCTCATGCTGATGGTCGTAGTCAGCACCGGCGGTGTTTTGTCTTTTTCATGCATCCGCACATCGTATACGGGGTTGACCAGTTCTTTGTACATTTGGAGGAGCAGATCAACATGCTTGGACTTTGAGTTGATCATCATATGCCAGGAACCGCCGCCCAGGGTAACCAGATCCCTTGTTCCGGCGGGATAGGGGAAGATCTTGAATTTCAGGCCGGGGTTATTGGTGGCAACCTGATTGGCGTAGAAAGGCTCCCGGAAGGTCATGGAGCAGAGCCCGGACTGGAAGGCCACATCGGGAAGCCCCAGTTCCACGTTGGTAACCTTGTCAACAAACACAAGGTCGTGGAGGAACTGGAAGGCCCTCATGGATTCGGGGCCGTTCATAAAGCCCTCCGCCCTTTTTAAATCCGGGGAAAGAACGCGGCCGCCTAAGTTGTGGATGATGGGCATGTATTTCGCCGCCACGTTGAAGGAACCGCCGCCAAAGCGGGGCTGAAAACCGGCGCGTGTAACTTTGCCGCTGGCGTCGTACTTGGTCAGCTTCTTGGCAACCGCCCGGAATTCATCAAGGGTTTTCGGATAGTCCTTGTCGGGGTCCAGGCCCGCTTCCCTGAAATGATCCTCGTTGATGTAGAGGTACATCAGCGTATCGCCGGCTACGACGAAACCGTAGTATTTACCGTTGTAGTCCCCGTCATCTTTGTAGATGTTGCCCAGCGCGTCCTTCCAGGTTTTGGTGAGGTCCGCCGGAATAGGCAGGGCCACGGGATTCGCGCCGCCCTCAAGGGCAAAATCATTGGCCAGCGCCATGAACATATCCGGGCCGGTACCGCTTTGGAAGGCGGAAACGTACTTGGCCAGGTAACCCTGGTAC